>PXAS01000300.1 GCA_003565815.1 PVC group bacterium | reverse complement strand
TCCATCGCCACCACCACCGGGGAGGGCATCACCACCCCGATGACCTTCACCCGCAAGCGGCGTTGCGTCATGGTGGACAACCTCAACCAGTTCTAAAGAAACCGACTCCAGCCCCATGTTGCTCGCACGTATTGACGGCTCGGCCACCAGCACCATTCGCCATCCCAGTGTCAAGGGATGGAAGCTGGCCATCTGCCAGCCCATCGATGAAGAAGGGCGGGAATTGGGCACCCCCTTGATCGCCATCGACAAAATGGGCGCCGGACTCCATCAGCGGGTCATCCTGTCCAGCGACGGCGCGGCATTGCGCGACTATGTGGGCGATCCGCACAGTCCGCTTCGCTACATGGTGACGCATATCGTGGATGAGGCCCTGGTATGAAGATCGGCTACGTCATCGGTCGGGTAACCTGCAACCACAAATTGGACGCCTACAAGGGCGGACGATTTTTTCTGGTGCTGCCCGCCACCAAAGCGCAACTGCTGCGGGGTAGCATGGAACCCTTGCCCTCCGGCAACAGTCTCGTCGTTTTTGACACCATGGGGGCCACGATCGGCGACAGAATTGCCTTCAGTGAAGGCGGGGAAGCGGCCATGTCCTTTCCCGGCGACACCCCCGTGGATGCCTTCAACTGCATGATTCTCGACAAAATTTCTTATCATCCTCCCCAACCCCCGGAAAAGAGCTAAAGATGAAACAACTGATTACCGCCAAAGAAATGCAAACCCTGCTGGCCGCCAAAGGCCCGGCGGGCGTGCCGTCCGATGCCATGCTCACCCCGCAGGCCCGGGATTTGCTCAACGAATCCAAACGGGCCGGCAAACGCAAACCCGGACCGTCCGTTTCCGCGGAATACGCCGAACCCATCGTTCCCGATTATGAGTTCCGCTGGGCACCCGGTTCCGATCCCAGCACCCCCGCCGCGCTTCAGGCATTTTATCATTCCGACGAAATCCGCACCCTCCGCGAACGCATGGCCGACATCGGCAAGCGGATTTGGAGCAAGGATTACGTGGACGGCAACGGCGGCAACCTCACCATTCGCGTGGGCGACAACCTCGTCCTCTGCACCCCGACCCTGATTTCCAAAGGCTTCATGACCGCCGACGACATGTGCCTGATCGATTTCGACGGCAAGCAGTATGCCGGGAAGCGCAAGCGCACGAGCGAGGCGATGACGCACATGGCGATCATGAAGCGTCAGCCGAAAGCCAAAGCCTGTTGCCATGCCCCCCCGCCCCACGCCACCGCCTTTGCCGTGGCCGGCGTGATTCCGCCCACCTGCATGATTCCGGAGGCGGAGGTCTTTTTGGGGCAAATCGGGTACGCGCCCTACCGCACCCCCGGTTCGCCGGAAAACGCGGAAGTGGTCGGGGAAGCGGGCATTGAACATCAGGCGGTGCTGATGGAAAACCACGGGGTCATCACTTGGGGCAAGGATATCGAGGACGCCTATTGGAAAATGGAAAACACCGATGCCTATTGTAAAACCGTGTGGATGGCCTCCCAGTTGGGCAAGCCGCTCAAAACCATCACCGGATCCCAGGCCAAGGAACTCATCGGCATCCGCAAACAACTCGGCATGGACGACTATCGCGAAAATTGGAAAGAGTGCGAATTGTGCGACAACGCCGATTTCCGTCCCGGCGTCGTCTGCGCCGTACCTCCGCACGAAACGGCATCCGATGCCGCCCAACCCGAGTACAACGACGAGGCCGAATTGCTCGTGCAGCAGATTACGAATGAAATTGTGAAAAGTCTTCAAAACGGCTGAGAGGTGATCGGCATTGAACATATCGATGGGCTTGAAATCTTATACACCGGAATTGGATCATGAGTAAAGAAGACGAATCCAACAAAAGTTTTGTCTATCTTGAATCGACAATTCCAAGTTTCTTGACCTCTAAGATTTCTTCGCAGATTGTGACTGCGGCCAAACAACTCACTACTCGTGAGTGGTGGGAACAAAGCCGTCACAGATATCACTTGGTGATTTCGCAATTCGTCTGGGACGAGGTTGCTGCGGGGGACACCGAAGCAGCACGGCGTCGGTGTGAGGTGATCCAAGGATTGGATGAGTTGGAAATCAATGAGGAGGTGATTGCATTGTATGAGAAATTGCTGGCCTCCGGTTTGTTTCCTGAGAAAAGTCAAGTGGATGCCGCACATGTAGCGGTATGTGCTGTATATGCCATTGATATTTTGCTAACATGGAATTGTGCTCATTTGGCCAATGCGGATGTATTGCCCGGCTTACGTCGCAACTTGGCGGGTTGGGGATATCAAATGCCGCTGATCTGTACACCTTTTGAAATTGCTGGGGAGGAGTCACAAACGTAATGAAAGATCCCATCGTATCCGAAATCCATGATATTCGTGAGCAGTTGCTACGCGATCATCAAGGAGACCCTGTTTTGTATGCTCGCTCGGCAATGAAACGTCAACAAGAGCGATCCGCCCGATTTATTACGACAACAGGTTCCCGTCTGGCAAGTGCCAGTGTCAATGAGCCCCAGTCGAACTATTCACCAGAATCCCAATCTTTACCCTCAGGAAAAAAAATATGAAAGTCACGATAATTGGCGGCGGTGGCCGCGTCGGATCGAATGCCGCGTTTGCCTTGCAATGCGCGGGCATTGTCAAAGAAATTCAAATTCTGGATGCCAACCGGGATCTGGCCGAGGGCGAAGCCCTCGATCTGATGCATGGCGCCGCGACCCTCGGCGGCCAACGCATTTATTCGGGCGATTACGAACGCGCCGCGGATTCGGATATTTTCGTGATCACCGCCGGTCTTCGCCGTAAACCCGACGAATCCAGGCTGGATCTCATCAATCGCAACGTGGAGTTGTTCAAGATGATTTTGGACAGCATGCAACGGGGCGGTTACAAGCCCACGGCCCAGGTGTTCGTGGTTTCCAATCCCGTGGATATTCTCACGGAATTGGCGGTCCGCACGCTGAATCTTCCCTGGCAACAGGTTTACGGCCTGGGCACCATGCTCGATACCTGCCGTTTCCGCTCGCTGATTGCGCAGGAATTGAATTTGGACGCTTCCCAGGTCAATGCCCTGATCTTGGGGGAGCACGGAGACAGCATGATTCCGGTTTGGTCCTCCGCCGCCGTGAACGGATTGCCGCTGGCCGGGCTCAAAGCCGTCACCCCGGCACTGCAAAACAAGCTCTTCGAACGCACCAAAGGCAGCGGAGCGGAAGTCATTCGCCGCAAAGGCGGCGCTGGCTGGGCCGTGGGCGCCACCATCGCCGAAACCGTGCATGCGGTTGCCTTGGACAAAAAGCAATTGTTGCCCGTCAGTTCCCAGCAACACGGATGCTACGGCCTGCGGGACATCAGCATCAGCGTGCCCACAATCGTGGGCCGCGCCGGGGTGATCGACCACGTGGAAATGAGTCTTTGGCCCAAGGAGATGCAGGGATTGCAGGCCTCCGGCCGCGCTTTGCGGGACACTTTGAATAAAGTCATTTGACGAATGACGAATTCCGAATGACGAGTGACGAGTATCCGTTGTCCGGCGCAGCCATCCGTTGGTTCAACCCCTCAATAGCCCATCGGTTGTCCGGCGCAGCCATCCGTTGGTTCAACCCCTAACGCAGATTTTATCCGCAACCGAAGAGAATCCAGGTTAAGAG
>PXAS01000013.1 GCA_003565815.1 PVC group bacterium | reverse complement strand
CTTCCGATTCCATGGGCATGCGGTTCCAGTCTTTGGCGATCTGTTGCCAGTGAATGAAGGCCTTGCGCGCGGCGTCCCGGCTCTGGAACTGAAGCGGGGTGGTGAGAATGCCGTGAATGACGCCGAATACGCGCTTTTGGCGCTCGGCGGTGCTGGAGCCGTCCACATCGTGGAAGGCGTCCTGTTGCAAATACACCTCGTCGAGAAAGTCGGCTTTGAGATAGAGCACGAAATCATCCAGGGCGGTGCCTTCCTCGCCCACCACTTTCATCATCTGCTCCACGTCCCGTCCGTCCCGAAGAATTTTGCGGGACTCGTCCACTTGCCGAATATCGACCAGACTGGGGTATTTGCTCCAACTTTCCAAGGGGTCGATGGCCGGGTAGCGGCGCTGGTCGGAGCGCTCGCGGCTGAGGCCGTGGAACGCGCCCACCACCTTGAGGGTACTCTGGGTGACGGGTTCTTCGAAGTTGCCGCCGGCGGGGGAGACGGAACCGCCGATGGTCACGGAACCGATGGACCCGTCGTTGAGCCGGACCACGCCGCCGCGTTCGTAGAAGGAGGCGATCACGGATTCGAGGTAGGCGGGAAAAGCTTCTTCGCCGGGAATTTCCTCCAGTCGTCCGGACAATTCGCGCAGGGCTTGGGCCCAGCGGGAGGTGGAATCGGCGAGCAGGAGCACGTGCAGGCCCATCTGGCGGTAATATTCGGCCATGGTCACGGCGGTGTACACCGAGGCTTCGCGGGAGGCCACGGGCATGGAGCTGGTGTTGCAGATGATCAGGGTGCGCTCCATGAGGGAACGTCCGGTGCGGGGGTCGTCGAGTTCGGGGAATTCGCGCAGGGTCTCCACCACTTCCCCGGCCCGCTCGCCGCAGGCGGCAATGATCACCACGTCCACGTCCGCGCGGCGGCTGGTGATCTGCTGGAGCACGGTTTTCCCCGCCCCGAAGGGTCCGGGAATACAGTAGGTTCCCCCGCGGGCCACGGGGAAAAAGGTGTCGAGAATCCGCACCTGGGTGGTCATGTTTTCGGTGGGACGCAAGCGCTCCTGATAGGCCTGGATCGCTTTTTTCACCGGCCAGGACTGATACAATTTGATCTCCCGGAGTTCTCCGTCCGCATTCGCCACTTTGGCGATGACCGTGTCCACCGTGCAGGTGATCGCTTCGGAAATTTCTTTGAGCGTGAAGGTGCCGCGCCATCCGAAAGGCACCATGATGCGGTGGGTGAACTGGCCTTCCGGCACCGTGCCCACGGCATCCCCGGCCCGCAGCTCGTCCCCTTCCTTTGCGGTGGGGGTGAAGTCCCATTTTTTTTCACGGTCCAGGCCGTCGATATACTCGCCCCGTTCCAGAAAATACCCGCATTTTTCGGCGAGCTGCGGCAAGGGATTTTGCAGACCGTCGTACACCGAGGTCAGCAACCCGGGTCCGAGTTCGACGGAAAGTAATTCGCGGGAAAACGCCACCTCGCCGCCCACTTTCAATCCGGCGGTGTCTTCGAAAACCTGCAACCAGCATTGTTTGCCGCGGATGCGGACGATTTCGGCCTTGAGCATTTTGCCCGCGAATCGGGCGTAGCCGACTTCGTTGAGCATCACGGGCTGGTCGAAGGTGACCCGGATCAGGTTGCCATTCACGCCGTCGATGACGCCGGTGGAGTCCGAGGTGGCCGGGGAAACCGAGGAAGCTGGGGAAGCTGGGGAGGATGCGGTCATGCGGGGATCTCTTTCGGGAAAAGTTGGTCGAGCAGGGGGCTCATGAAAGTTTTGGTTTGTTCCTCAAATTGGCCGGCGCCCTTTTCTTCATCCCAGGCATCGCGGATTTCCAGCAGCCGGAGTTGAATGGCATAGGCGAGCAAATCGGCCTGCGAATAGGGCGCGGCCCGACGACGTTCCTCCAGCCAGGTCCATTTGGCCAGCAGCAAAATTCGTTCGCGCTCCAGCGGGTTGGCGCTGTCCCAGGCGGCGGTGGACTGGGCCCGAAGACGGTCGAATCGGTAGGGCAAATCCGCGGGACTCTCCTCCACGGTGCCCGCGGGCAAGCGCTTCACGCGGGCCCGGTCATTGAAATTCCGCACCTCCCACCACGCCTGGGTCCATTCCTTGGCGAAATCGCTTTTTCCATCCGGGGGCATGGCGCAGACCCGTTCCAGCTCCTCCATTTCCGACTCCGGCAAATGCGCGTCACAACGAGTCAAGAATTGCTCCAAGGTCAGGGGTGCGGGCTCCTGGAGGCTCAGGGAAGGAAAACTGGCGAGCAGAAAGACCCGCATCGGATCAGTCCTCCTTCGCGGGCTGCAACAATTTGGCGACTTCGGGCCGCAAATAAGCGGCCAGCCAACTGGCGATGGCCTCGTCGGTGATGTCCGCCACGGCGGCGCCTTCGGAAAATTGGAGTTTGAACCCGGCCTTGATTTTGGGGTTCACGAGCACCTCAAATCCTTCTTCGTTCCCGGCATCCCGCAGCAGCGCGGGCAACAAATTTTTCAGGCGTTCCGCCGATTTTTCATCGGCTTCCAAGGCCAAAGACCCCTTGCCGGATCCGGCCAACGATTTGAGCAGATCCGTCAACAACGCCTCCGAAGACAAGGCCGCGCCCGCCGCCGTTTTGGCGGTGGTTTCCAACTGACGATTCAGGGCGGTGCGGAAAGAGAGCAGGGTATCGCGGGCCGCCTGTTCCAGTGCGGTTTGCGTGCGGGCCCGAGTGGCATCCGCGTCTTTTTCCGCTTGGGCGCGAAGGCGTTCCGCCTCGCGTTCAGCATCCGCGCGCAACGATTGGGCTTCCGCGCGGGCTTTCTCCAGCAACGCCTCGCGCTCCGCCTCCGCCTTTTTCAAGCCTTCGGAGTGGATTCGGTCTAACAGGGGTTGGATATGTTCGCTCATGTTGAGCATGATCTTTTATGTACCCAACTCCACCCTGCAATCTTAAAAGCGTTAAAATTTTGATGGAATCAATCTTCCGTGTTTCAATCCCGTATGCGAAAAGTGCCTTTCTGAATGCTTGCCGAACAAGCTGTTCTCTTGTAAAATTATCCGCATGAACGCCCGGGAATCCCTACAGCAATTGCCTCCCCGCCTGTTTTGGGAGGAGGAACGGACCTCATGAAATACGATCCGGTTCGACATCATCGGCGCAGCATTCGGCTGAAGGGGCATGATTATGCCGGGGGCGGGGTGTATTTTGTGACGATTTGCGCGCATCGGGAAATGGTGGCCGCCACAAGGGGAAAGCCGTTTGAGGGGGCGCTGTCGGAATTGATCGAAGCGCGCATGTGGATCACGGCGGAGAAATGTCCGCAGATGCGCTGGGGCGAATGGGTGATCATGCCGGATCATTTTCATGCCATCATCCACATGCAAAAAGGGTCGTTGCGATTGGGGGATGTGGTGGGTGGATTCAAGGCGGCGGTCACGCGGGAATGGAATAAATTGGCGGATGGGGCCGCAAATGGGGCGATGGATGGGTCCGGAAATGGGGCCACGCATGGGGCGACGCATGGGGCGACGCATGGGGCGACACATGGGGCGACACATGGGGCGACACATGGGGCGACACGGGTGTCGCCCGTACGTAGGGGCGAGGCCTGCCTCGCCCATGGCCTCGCCCATGGTCATGCCCATCGCCCCGCCCCCCGATTATGGCATCGCAAT
>PXAS01000341.1 GCA_003565815.1 PVC group bacterium | reverse complement strand
CATCGCGTCCTGCGGCGTTACGAAAACACGAAATATTGCTAATATTCCTTTGTTTTCGCGCCTTGCAGGTCACGCGCCTCGACGCTCAAAATCTGTGAATTTATTTTTGCGTGGACCCTTAATAGCGCCGTACCACGCCCACAATCTTGCCGCCGATGCTGAAATCAGGCTGATTGTGATCCACGTAAATGGGTTTGTGGCGTTTGTTTTCCGGTTGCAGACGGTAGCGCCCGTCCTCTTCACGGAAGATCCGCTTGATGGTGGCGTCCCCGTCGAGCACCGCGAGGACGATGTCACCGTCCTTGAAGTCCTTCCCTCGCTGGATGATGACATAATCGCCGTCGTGAATGCCGGCGTTTTCCATGCTGTCGCCGGAAACTTCCACGGAAAAGCGATCCTGAAGACCGAACAGTTGGGCGAAGTTCAGATGGCCGAGAATGTTTTCCTGGGCCAAAATCGGGAAGCCGGCGGCGGCCCGACCCAAAAGCGGGATGCCCGGCTCTTCGTCCGCCAGCTGAATGCCGCGGCTGATCCCGGGCGTGCGGATGATCCAGCCCTTTCGCTCCAACATCGCCAGGTGATCCGTGGCGCCTTTGGGAGAACGAATGTGAAAATTGTCGGCGATTTCCCGCACTGTGGGCGGGCGGCGGTCTTCGAGGATCCGGGTGCGGATGAATTCGTAGACGGCGCGTTGTTTTTTGGTCAGGCTTTGTTTTTCAATCATAACGAATGTACCCTATACGCCCGTTCCTGAAACTGCAAGGGAAATTCCCGATTTTCTTTTCTCGGGCATTTGACCGGGGACACGGAATTCCGGGTTGCTGGCAAAATTCAAACACTTCATGGTTGCAAGTTGTCAAATCACAATTAGCGTTTCACCCGACTACACACCCATATATTCCTTCCATATGAAACTGATTTCCCTCATTTTTCGACCCCTATCCGTTCCGGCACTCGTTGCGGTCATGCTGTTTGCCCAAGGTTGCGCCCACCGGAACCAAAAGCTCTCCCCTTCCGAACGCCGGGTGTTCCAGGCTTATGAACAGGCGGCCGAATTCGCGCAGGCACGGGTGGGGGAAAGCTTGGTTCATTTCCGGGTGGAACAGTCCGCCGCCTCGCAAAGCGGTCGGGATCGCAGACCGGGAACGGTTTCGTTCGCGGGTATTGTGCTGACGGAGGAGGGCCACTTGTTGGCGCCTTTTACCATACGACCGGATAGCACCGACCGGATCGAAGCGTGGATCGGCGAGCAAAGTTATCTGGCCCGTCCGCTTAAATACGATGAGAGCGTGGGCATGACCATCATGAAGGTGGAGCCCAACCTGCCGCTGGTCCCGCTGGACATGGAGGGACTGAAAGACCTGAGGGCCGGGGAACACGCGGTGGTGGTGATCGGCTCGGACGAGGAAAGCGAGTTCGCCCGGTTTACTTTCTTCACCATTTGCCAGGGGGTGATCGAAGGGCGCTATCGCCAGTTCAGTCTGAGTCCCATTCCCAACCCAACCCGGGGCGCGCCTTTGTTCAACGTGCATGGCGATCTGGTCGGACTCGTTAGCCAGAGCAATGCCTGGGCGCTGTCGGATTTGCGGGAGGATCTGGCGGAGTTGCTGGACGAAGCCAGGGGCAGAGCCACCGGGCGGACCGCCCGCAATGAAAACGCCTGGTTCGGCGCCACCTTGGCGCCCATCAACCGCGACTACGCCCGGGCGAACGACCTCCCCCGCAGCGCTCTTTGGTTGCTGAGCGTTTTTGAAGGTTCCCCGGCCCACGATGCCGGGTTCCGCTCCGGCGATTTGGTCATCGCCCTGAATGGAGAGCCGCTTCGTCTGAGCGGAGGCAGGGTCTACCAGTACTTCATGCAGGCGCTTCGTCCCCGCGTGGGGGCGCCGTTTTCCGTGACCGCCATTCGGGACGGGAAAGAAGTACACGGCAAGGGGGTCCTTACCCTCCGCCCGGAACCCGGAACCCTGCGGGCCGAGGATCTGGGCATCTCCGTCAGTGAAATCAATGACATGCTGGTGGTGCAGCACAATCTTTTTGAAAACCAAGGCGTGCTCATCACCGAAGTGGACCGCGGCAGCCCGGCGGCCACCGGACGACAATTCGGACGAAATTTGCTCCTGCCCCGGGACGTGATCACGAGTTTGGCGGGGAAACCCACCCCCACCCTTTCCGCATTTGGAGAAGCCTTGGACCATATCCGCAGGGAACGGCCCGAAGCGGTTCTGGTTGAGTTCCAACGGGGACCCACCTCGGGTCTGGAAGCCCTGAACATGAGAATCGGCGACCGGGACTCCGCCTCTAACTGAAATGCAATTCATGAAAAACACACGCCCCATGATCCTTTTGATTTGCCTGGCCTGCGCCGGGTGGTCCGCTTCGGGACAGCAGTTGTTCACCCCCACCTTGGACGCCGGGTTGGACGGTCCCCTGCACATACCGGAATTTTCTTCGGATATTCCCGCGGAAATCATTGCCAAGGTCGATCCCTCCGTGGTCTCCATCCAGCATGAACGCGCCGGGGGCACGGGCTTCATCATTTCCGAGGACGGTTACATCCTCACCAATGGTCACGTGGTCCAGGGGGACGACCAAGAAGATCCGACCCGCCCCGCCCGGAGCATCACCGTGGTCTTGCACAATGACCTCAAATACCCCGCCACGGTCATCGGGCTGTCCCTGGACCCGGACGTGGCCCTCCTGAAAATCAACGCCCCCATGAGTCTGCGTCCGGTGGAATTCGCGGACAGTCACAACGTTTCCGTCGGCCAGCGCAGCTTTGCCGTGGGCACCCCCGTGGGCCTGCGCCGCACCTTCACCAGCGGGATTCTCAGCAATATCGAACGCACCGACCTCGGCACGGAAACGGTTGTCTTCCAAACCGACGCGGCCATCAACCAGGGCAACAGCGGCGGCCCGCTTTTTGATCAACAGGGTCGGGTCCTCGGCATCAACACCTACGGCGGACGCGGCACCAACAACATCGGGTTCACCATCCCCATCCACGTGCCGCTGGACATGATCGACGACTTCAAGGAACACGGCCGCTTCGTTCGCAGTCTGGTTCCCCTCTTTTTCACATCCGATCTCTACGACGAACTCGCCCGGGTGCTGGACGTGGAGAATGGCATTCTGATTTCCTACGTCATGCGGGATTCCTCCGCTTGGGAAGCCGGACTCCGCTCCGGGGACATTCTCGTGGAGGTAGACGGTGAGCCCGTTTCCGCCGGCAACCGCGCCGAATTGTTGAATTTCGAATGGAAACACACCGTTCGCCCGCCGGGGGAATCCATCCGGCTCAAAGTCCTGCGTGGAAACGGGGAGGACCGCCACGAAGTGGAAATCGAAACCGTGTTGGAACCCTTGGGTCCCCTGCCCCAGTTCGCGAGACATCGCGGCGAGATCCCGGAATACCGCTATGCATTCATTGGCTTGGGGGTCAAATCCCAAAGCATGTTGCATCACGTGATTCACGCCCTACCGCAAAATGTGGAAGGCGTGCTGGTGAAATTCGTGGAAGACAACTCCACCGCCAGCAAAGCCGATATCCAACCCTTCGACATCATCACCCATGTGGCCGGAGAACCCGTGACCACCCTCCGGGAATTCCAGGAAATCTTCGAAGCGGCACTCGAAAAACGCACCCCCGCCATCGAAGTCAACCTTGT
>PXAS01000366.1 GCA_003565815.1 PVC group bacterium | reverse complement strand
GTGCTCTACACCACCGCCTTTGCGGCCGGACTGTTGATGCTGGAGCACATTCCCAGCTTCGTGGAACTGGAGGGCTGGTTGTTCGGAAATATTCTCGGTTTGCGCAACACGGATCTCTGGATTTCGTTTTTCGTGAGCATGAGCATCCTGCTGTTGCTGTTTTACTGGCGGCGCGGATGGATCCTGTACCTCTTTGAGGCGGACATCGCCGCCTCCATGGGCGTACCCGTGCGTCGTATGAATTATTTGCTGACCCTGATGATGGTGCTGGGATTGGTGACCTCCTTGCAGGCGGTGGGGTCGGTTCTGTCCGCCGCCCTCTTCATCACTCCGGCCGCCATCGTCCTGCAACTGGCCCGTTCCCCGCGGGCATTGATCTGGGGGAGCGGATGCGTCGGATGCGCCGCCGCCACCAGCGCCATCTTTTTGGCCAACTGGTACGATTTGCGCCCCGGCGCCGTGATGATTCTATTGCTGGGGCTTCTCTTCCCGGTAGCCCTCGGCCTCAAACATTGTCGATAGTTTAGCGATTCTGATTCATCTCATGGTAGAAATGGTCAATTCGGCTCCTGACGACTGGCATTCCTTAAGAATCGGTTTCTTGGTCGCGTAGAGATATTTCCAGTCCTTCCATCTCGTGCCAGGGGAGGAAACAGACCGGGACTTTTTGTACATGAATTCAGCCTGCTCAACGAGAAAATCACTATATTGGTAAGCAATTTACAATTTCGGGATTCCTCTGGCTGCATGCCAAATTCTAACGATTTGGGCAATCTGTTCCTCGTGTTTGAGTCTGTAGACAATACGACAAGGTCTTTGAATAATTTCTCGAAGGGTCGGGTCACTGAATTCAGGTACAATTCGACCGGACTCGGGGAAATGAGGAAGTCTTTCTACCGACTTGAATATGGTCTGGCCAAATTGATACGCCGCATCCGGGTCAGATTCGGCGATGTAACCGACCAAGTCCCGAAAATCCAGCCGGGCGGTTGGAGACCAAGTCAAGGAGTAAGCCATTCCGCAAAATCTTCCTTCAGTCTTTGGTGGGAAAACTCCTTACCTTGATCCAATTCGTAAAGCCCCTTGCGCACTCCAGCCATGAAGTTGATCCTCTCTTGGATCTCCTCCCATTTCGCGCTGTCCGGAAGCTCTTCAATCGCATGAATGGCCATTTCTTTCGTTGTCATGACTTTCTTCTATCATAAAATGAACGGGCAGACAAGGGGTGAAACATGCGTTGAGTCGTATTGGCAACCTTCACGTTATCGGCAAGGGACTGCCAATTTCCCGCGGCTCAATTCACGCAAAAACCATCGCCAGGGTGGTGAAGACGATGGCCATGCCCGCGGCAACCCCGGAAATGATGATCATCAAACGGCCAAAGTCCTCCGTCTTCACACCGCACCAAGCCCGGATCGGCTTTTTCATGAGATAAAGGAAAATCATGAAGGCCAGGACCATGGGAATGAGATGCTGGAAGGCCATGGATTTGGGCTGTCCAATCTGTTCAATGAAATTTTCCCGGGGCATGTTGGCCAATTTGAGTTCGAGCTTGATCAGGGCCGCGATTTTCAGGCCCACGATAAACAACATGAGCGTGGTGCTGACCACCCATCCCCAGGCCTTGCGGGCACCGAGTCCGAGGCCCCCGGCCAGGGCGCCGGCGAAGAGAACAAAGGCCGTGATCCCCAAATAAAATTGGGAAAGCCCCAGTTTTTGCAGGGTCAGGGTCACCCCCGGACGTGAAAAGCCCACCAAGACCACCAGGAAAATGAAAAGACCCATGATGCCCCAGAGCAACTGGGCGCCCGCAAGCATTTCAATGCCGACCGGGGCCTTGTTCTCGGAGGAAGTCTCAAGCGTTTTCGCGTCACTGCCCGCGGTGGCGGAAGCTGAATCCGCGGGTGGAGCGCTTTCCCTGATTTTGATGATGCCCACCACCAGCACAAGAAAAATGATTTCGGCGCCGATATAGAGATAAAACGTGACCGCCATGGCGTTGGTGAATCCGTAAGAGTGCAAACCGACACCGAGCAAGTTCACGCCCAGCCAGGCCAACATCACCATGACACATCCGAAGGCGGCGCCGGCCGCGGTTCCGATTTCACGCACCATGCCGCCCACGCGGGCATGATACACCACGGCGGTCCACAACACGATGAGAATGGCGCCGTTTTCCTTGGGATCCCATCCCCAAAACCGTCCCCAGGATTGATCCGCCCAGACCCCGCCCAGCATGGTGCCCAGGAAGGCAAAGGTCAAACCGAAGCCCATCAGGGGCATCATGATGTCCATGACCCCTTGCAGCTGCTTGGCCGGACGATTCATCAAGCGCATCACCAGCCAGATGTGCCCGAAAACCCCCGCGATCCAAACCCCGGCATAGCCGGTGGTCACCGCAAGCACGTGGGTGCTCAGCCAAAAATTGGAGGCCAGCACCGCCTGCATTTTGTGAAGCGTGTCCCCTTCCATGCCGAAACGCTCCGCCAACATCAGGAAGGTATAGCAAATGAACCCTCCGGCGAAAAGGCCAAGGGCGTTCTTCTGAAACGCCTCCACCACGAACGCCAAAATCAGGCAAACCAAGCCCACGAAAAGGAAGGTGCCATAGAGGTTGGTGACGGGCGGACGGGCGGTGAGATACACGCGCCAAATCAGTCCGGTGAGATGCCAAATCGCGGCCAGCGATATCGGCAACCAGGCGAGATGACGCCATTTGTCTTTGCCCGTGACCATGGCCGCGAAGGCGAGGAAAAATCCGATCAGATAGAA
The DNA here is from genome assembly GCA_003565815.1 of PVC group bacterium. Taxonomy (GTDB): domain Bacteria; phylum Verrucomicrobiota; class Kiritimatiellia; order SS1-B-03-39; family UBA6053; genus PXAS01. Next base: position 916 of record PXAS01000366.1, on the reverse strand, counting down.
GAAGCGGGCTTTGCCGAAGAGGTTGGCGCGATTGTAGCGGGCCTCGCTCACGGTCAGTCCCACGTCCCGCACGTGTTTCATGCGGTCGCGGGAAAAGGCAATCACGTCTTCATAGGCGGAAATCACCTCGTCCCAGTCCTCCATCATCCAAGCCACCGCCATTTGGGAGACGCGGCGTCCCGCTTCGCTGAGTTCCCGGTCCTGATGGCTGCCATACCGGGCGTCAAAGGGCGCCATCCACACGGGTTCGCCATGAGGCGCGGCGGGCAAGATCTTGAAGGGCGTGTCTTCGCTTAAAGTGGAAAAACTGAAGAGCTGCATCAATAAGAATTGCACTTCGGGGATTTCCTCCTGAATGGCGGCCCGCATTTCTTCCGGGGAAACGTTTTGGGGAAGCCGCGTGGAGAATTCACTGGCCATGGGGCGCAGTTCGGCGTAGGAAAAGAGCATCCGGTCGGGGTCCAACCCGAGGGTTTCGCGCAATTCGGGATCCTGAAACCCCAACATGGGGGTTGGCCGTAGATATTCGAAGACCAAGCCAAGACCATGATAGGCCAGCACGTTGGAAAACAAGCGGAGAATTTCCTGGTCCACGGGATCGCGGTCCTCGGCTTCCATTTGGCTGGCCTGCATGGCCAGACGCTGCAATTCGCTCAGACCCGGCAGGAGGTGATGATAACTGAAACGGCGGCTGGAGGCTTTGATGTCTCCCACGGCCTCCTGAAAGATCTCCACGCCCATGGCTTCCAACACCGCATGGTTGTTCACCAAAAACAGCGGATAATCGTGGGTCGCCGAGGGGGTGAACAAAATTTCCCCCATGATTTCCATGGCGCTTTTGCCCATGAGGGTTTTCTTGCCCGAAAACTGGGTCAAATGGATGCGGGCGAACGTATCCAAAGGCATGACCCGTCCG
>PXAS01000280.1 GCA_003565815.1 PVC group bacterium | reverse complement strand
GTGCCCTTGGAATCCTTGTCCATGCGCTGGTTGAGGGTGGCGAAGAAGAGGTTCTGGAGGATGGCCTGGTAGAAGCTGGACTCTTCGGGGTCCAAGGATTTCAGAAGGTTTTTGAGGTCTTCGGGGTGGAACAGCTTGGCGGGGATGAGTCCTTTTTCCTTGAGGAACCAGCAGAAAATGAGGCGGGTGAGCAGGCGGATGAGGTTGGTGGCGCGGCGTTTTTCGTCGTCGGGTTCGAGGTCGGCGGGAAAATCGACTTGGGGCAGGGCCCAGAAATACCAGTTGGCCAGTTCGCGGTAGAAGCGTTTGTTGAGCAGTTCGACGTTAAAGACCTCTTCCCAGGCGGCGTGTAGGTGGTCGAAGCAGTTGATGGGGAGTTTTTTGGGATGGACGAGGTTGTCGAAGGCGAAGGAGTCGAGAATGTCGAGGTGTCCGCGGTGGGGTTCCGGCAGGGAGATGTCGCGGATGATGGTGACTTTGCCGAGCACATCTTTGTGGGCGTCGCGTTTGTTTTGACGTCGGTTGATGACGGCGATGGAGAGCTGTGGGGCGGATAGTCCCGCATCCCCTTTGTGCTTGATGAGCAGCATCACAGGCATGGGAAAGACGCGATTGATCTGCCGGGCCAGGGCGGTGAGTTTGCCGCGGGGGTACCCGCCGCCTTTGAGTTCGATGGCAAAGAAGAGATAGGACTGGAGCAGACCGGGTTGAAGGCGGTTCTGATCGAAGAGGTCGCTTTGTCCGGACAGTTCGCTGTCGGTGAGCTGGAAGAGCAGTTCGGCGGAGATCCAGTCGTCGAAGAGGGCTTTTTCGGGGGAGAAGGTGGCCTCGGGATTGTGTTCCCGGATAAAGTCGTGAAAGGTGGCGGGGGAGGCGTCGGGCAGATGGAGGGTTTTGTCGCTGCGATAACCCAGGGTCCCCAGCAGATCGAGGGCCGCATCGCGGAGGGGCCGGTTTTGGAAGGCCTGGAGGGCGGTTTGGATACTGGTGCGGTGGTCGGGCATAGGTGGATTTTAGTCTGAAGCGTTTTGGTGGCGGTTGCGGGCAATGTCAATGGCTTTGTGGAAGCGGTCGAGGAGCAGTTCACGGGAGGGGAGGATGGTGAAGTAGTCGGCGATTTTGATATTGCTGCGGTGGAGTTGGAGGAGTTCGACGTGTTCGGGGTTTTTTCCGGCGCAGAGGATGAGTCCTATGGGCGGGTTTTCGCCTTCGACCGCTTCATGTTTCTCCAGCCATGCGAGATAAAGCTCCATCTGGGCTTTGTCGGCGGCTTCAAATTCGCCGAGTTTGAGGTCGATTGCCACCATGGCTTTCAGACGGCGATGGTAAAAAAGCAGGTCGAGATAATAATCCCGGTGATCAATCGGCATCCGCTTTTGGCGGGCCATGAAGGCGAAGTCGGAACCGAATTCAATGACAAATCGTTGGAGTTCAGCGGTGATGGCTGTTTCGAGGTCTTTCTCGGAATAGCTGTCTTTCAGGTTGAGGAAATCCAGGAAGTAGGGATCGCGGAAGACCAGGTCGGGGGTGAGGGTGCCTGTTTCTCCCAGTTCCTGGAGTTCGTTACGAACGGTTTCCTCCGGCTTGCGGCTGATGGCGGTGCGCTCGTAGAGCATGGATTGGATGCGTTCCCGGAGACGGCGGACGCTCCATTTCTCCAGCTTGGCCATTTCCAGATAAAACCCTTGTTTCAAGGGGTCTTCAAGAGGCAAGAGTTCCTTGAAATGAGACCACGTCAATTGTCGCGACAGTGTAGCGACAATCTGGCGGTCTTCAAATGCGCTTGCGAACTGCACCATTCTTCTCAGGTTTTTTTCCGAAAATGAACCCCCATACTCCCGAGTGAGTTGTTCAGCCAACGAAATGAGAATTTTTTGTCCGTAATCCGCGCGATCGCCCTTTAGAACCTCCACGCGAATCCGTGTGCCCACCTCCCAGTATAGTTGAGTCATGGAGGCATTGACGCTGACCGCCACCTCATGACGACCTGCTTCAATGAGGGTTCGGATTTCTCTGAAGAGGTTTTCCGGTCCGCTTGTGGAGTTCGGATACTTCATACGTTGCCTCCCGGTATCACAGTTTGTGATACCATGCTATAAACTTCAGAATCAGCTGGAATCAGATTGGTCATTGGAATAAGGGACGAGGGAGCAGGCGTGCCCGGAGGGCCGAGGCTCCGCGAATGGATCGAAAATCGATGTCGAAGGTGATGGGTTCCTTTATCTTTTATGGCACAGGGTTGAAGGTCTAGGTGAGAGGGTTTACCACACGGATGCCGCCGTAGTCCTGGCCGGAATTGAAATCTTCGGTCAACAGTTCGGTGGCTCCCGACTGTCGGGCGGCGGCGAGGATCATGGCATCCCAGAGTGAAAGCTGCCAGCGGGCCTTTTCCTCCAGGCCGCGGCGCAGGAGGGACAGGGTATTGTCGACCACGTGAAAAATGGACAGGTCCTGAATCAAGGTTGCCGCATCTTCGTCCGAGTTCCCAAAACGGGTGAAATTTACGTGAAATTCCTGTAGAACCTGTACGCTGATGGCGGTTTCCGATGGGGAACGGAGGGCATCACTTAGCAGAACGAGAGCCTTTTCCCGCTTGGAGCCGGCTTCCAGATCGTAGGCGTAGAGCAGGACATTGGTGTCGAAAAAGCGCTTAACGGTCATGGGTCTCCCCGCGGCTCAAGGGCGTGCCGCCGAGTCGATAGCCGCTTTGAAGTCGCTTCAGCGCCTGCGGGGGGGCGGTGGGGCTTTCCTGTTGTGCGAGGACGTGTTGCAGTCCGTCCATCACGAGTTGTTTGATGGTGGTTCTGCGTTTTACCGCCTCTATTTTCGTTCGCTCGAGCAGGTCGTTGGGTAGGTCAAGGGTGGTTCTCATAAAACAATATATGCATATAAATGCATCAAGGTCAACTCGTGGATTTATTTAACTAATCACCAGCCAGGTGACGAGTTCGAGGTCGGTGCTGGAGTTGGGGGTGTCGGACTGGGTGGGGAGGAGCCCGTCGCGTCCGGAGAAGAGGGCGGCGGCGGCGCGTTTGCCGAAGGTGGTTTTGATGGAGTCGACGGCGCAGGCGAGGAGTTGGTTTTCGCGGGACATATCGGTGCCGTTGCGGGTGTGGTCGTCGAAGGCGTCGCAGAGGGTGTTGAGGGGGGCGGGATGTCCGGCGGCGAGGGTGCGGAAGAGTTCCAGAGCCTGCTTGGGCTGGGCAAAGGTGAGGCGGATGTTGCCGTCGTCGAGGACGTAGACGAGGTAGTGGGGGGCGAGGGGGTTGACCTGGGTGGGACGTCGGTCGTCGCGCTGGCGGAAGCAGAAGAGGATGCCGGGCTGGGAGGCGGGGAGTTGCGGGTCGGGGGGCACCACGGCGTAGAGGCCGAGGGGGGCCGTTTCGAGGGCCTCGCGGTTGGATTCGAGGAAGCGGAGGAGGTCGAGGCGGAAGTCGGCGAGTGAGAAGTCGGCCAGGGAGAGGGTTTCCTCGTCGAGGTCCTCGAGGTCGAGGATCTCGTTTTGCAGGCGTTTGAGTTGTCGGTTTCTGTAGTGGAGATCGGAGGCGATGAGGTCTTCGAATTGTTCGGAGTTGAGCAGGTTGTCTTCGCCGGAGGCGGTGAGATCGACCAGGGCCATGCGGGCTTCGACCCGGTGTTTGACGTTGAGGTAGGCGTCGAGGTCTTTGGTGGGCCAGAAGTTGACGAGGGAGACGCGGG
>PXAS01000353.1 GCA_003565815.1 PVC group bacterium | reverse complement strand
GCCCCGGTCTTATGCGGGAATTCCGGGCGGATGTGGTTTCAATCCGCGCCCCCGCGTGGGGGGCGGCGCTGATCCATTATCTTGCCAGAGAGATCGGCATGTTTCAATCCGCGCCCCCGCGTGGGGGGCGGCTCTCTCTTCGTAACATGTTGAGCGCGAATGCGCAAAGGTTTTCATTTCGCGAACCTGGATTGTTTTCAGGGTTCGTTGAAATGTCAAAGAACAATGTGATCTGTAATGAATTGGAATGTAACTGCTTGTGTGTTCCGCGAACCCACGGGGGTTTTATGATCGCTTGGGGATCGCGTTCGCCGAAATGAGACTGAAATCCGCTTTGTTTATCCATTTAGATGATTAAAGAATCGGATTCAAGGTTGGGCGTTTCTTTTGCCCCGTGGTGCTCCATTTTCTTTTCCCAGTTCGATCCCAGGAAATAAAAACGCAGGCTGTCCACCTCGTCGTCAAAAATGTCGAGCAAGCGGTTTTTGAAGGTGACCCATTGGGCGGGGTTCACGATGCACTCGAATACGGAGTATTGTACCCGGGTGCCGTAGTCTTCGCAGGCTTTGGCCACGCGGCGCAGCCGGCGTTGTCCGCGCTTGTCCATGGTGTTCACATCGTAGCTGACCAGTACCATCATGGGGGTGTTTCTTTCGGTTTGGGGGGGCAACGGACAGGAATGTCCGTGCTCCGTTATGTTGCAACGGACAGGAATGTCCGTGCTCCGTTATGTTGCAACGGACAGGAATGTCGTTACTCCGTTTTTGTGTTGCGTGTGTTATTTCCAGAGGAAGGGCGGGTAATCGTCGAGTTCTCCGCGCAAGTGTCGGCTTAGCAGGGTGGCCTGCACATGGGGGATGAGGCCCATTTTGATCTTTTCTCCGATGAAGGGATGCACGATTTCCTCCTGTTTGCGTTGTTGCCAGGCGTCGAGGACGATTTTTCGTCCTTTGTCGTTCAGCCAGACGGCCCCGGATTCCTGCAAGTCGAAGTGGCCGGCGTGGATTTGCTTGCGGTTGATGAGGGAGAGGGTGAGCCGGTCCGCGAACATGGCCCGCAACTCCTCCATGAGGTCCAGGGCCAAGCTCATGCGACCGGGCCGGTCGGTGTGCAGAAAACCCACGGCAGGATCGAGTCCGACCGCCTGCAGGGCGCCGGAGCAGTCGTGCATGAGGAGGGTGTAGTAGAAAGACAACAGGCAATTCACGGGGTCGGTGGGGGGACGGCGGTTGCGGTCGGTAAAGTTGAAGCTTTCCGCTTGTTGGGTGATGAGGTGGTTGAAACAGGAAAAATACAATTTCGCGGCGTCGCCCTCCTTGCCGCGCAGCGCTTCCATGTCGGTCACCCGCTCCAGCGAAAGCAAGGTGTGGCGGAGTTTTTCGGAGGCCAGGGACAGGGCGTCGCCGTCCCCGGTTTGATCGCGGTTTCCCCGCAGCAGCACTTGCCGGGCATTGGAGATTTTCCCGAAGACCATGTTGCGGGCGAGATGAAAGGTTTTCTCCGGCTGATCGGCCACGCGGTATTGTTCCCGGCGCAGCAATACGTTGCCGCTGACCGGACCGCGGACGGTGGCGAGGAATTTGCCGTATTGGCTCAAGAAAGAGATGGCCACGTTGTTTTCCGCGCAAAAGGCCATGAGAAACGGACTGCAGAGCACGTTGCCGAAGCCGACGATGGCCTCGAGGTTGTGGATGGGAGCCCGGAATTTGTCTTCTTTTTCGATGCGAACCACCAGGCTGAGGCCTTCTTTATGCAAATACGCGCCCTGGGTGGTGATATAGAGGGTGTTCAGGAGTTTTTTCATGCCGTCAATTCCTTTTGGGCGCGGGCAAGGTATGCGGACGCGGATTTGTTCAGGCGCTTGGGATTGCAAAGATCGATCAGCGAACAGGCGTCGCAGCGTTTGGATTGATAGTCCATGATCGGGGTGACGCCGCTTGCCATGATTTCCTGCATGGATGCGGCGGCTTTGCGGGTGATGTCCCGCAGGGGTTCGTCCAGATGGACTTCCTGTCGTTTGCGGATTTTGTGATAAAAAATGGCTCCAATGGGAATGGAGCAGTCGTTCATTTCCTCCAGACACATGGCCTGGGCGCAGAGTTGTACGGAATCGGCCAGATGTTCCTTGGGTTTGCCCCGCTTGTACTCGATGGGCAGGATGCGTTCCGAGCCGTCGGGCCGGCGTTCGAATTCCACCACGTCGCAGACCCCGGTGAGTCCAAGTTGGTAGGATTTCACCGTCAGTCCCCGGATGATCCGCAAATTCCTACGCGTTTCGCATCCGGTCTCGTGGGCGCGGTCATGCACCACCCGTCCTTCGGCGGTGAAACGGTTTTCAGTCCACATCTGCTCCAGATGGATGAGGGCGTATTGACGGGGGCAGTAAATCCAGTGTTGGATGCCGGAGAGCAGGAGCAGTTGTTCGTCGGTGTACATGGGATTTCACACCAGAGGTTCGATCTTTTTAGGGGGGAAACCCTTGCGTGCGGTTGCCCAACAAGATTCCAGTTCCTCACTGTGAAGTTCGGCCCATTCCTGCACCAAACCCAACACACGTCCCGGGAGTTTTCCCATAAGTACCGCGTGTGAACCCAGGGCGATTTGAGCCTCGTGTTCCCCGTAGACCGCATGGAAATGGGGAGGCGCGTGCTCCCGATAATAGAATCGGATGGAAATCCCAAGAAACCTGGAAACTTCAGGCATGGAGTGAGATGCTCCGCAGTCCGGGAAACAGGGATTCGGGAGGGCTTTCGGTCACTTGCAACCACAGGGAGTCGGCACAAAGGTCCACTTCGCCGGGCCAAACCAGGGAACGGCCCCGCTCGCCAATTTCAACCCTTTTGAAATAACAGGGATCATTCCAAGATTCGAAAACACCAGTGCGTGGCTCGGAAGACAAGTCCAATTCGCCCTCCACGCCGTCGTCAAAGCGGAGGTGCAGATGGAGATGGGACGGGATTTTGATGTCGGTGATATGCTTCATAATGAAACTATACGCTGATAGCGGGTGTTAGACAAGCGGGGAACTGCAAGATGATTTTCCGATGATCGGAGAACGGAAACCGTATCCTTCCGATCATCGGAAACGTGATGGCTTACAGTCGTTCGATGATTTCGATGCCGTCCGGGATCGCCTCACGGTCGAGGGTGACGGTGTAATCGGAGAAGGCGCGGGGGGGATTTGTCTTATCAGGGCGATCGACCGTGACCCTTTCGAAGAGTTTGTGGCTGGGCGCTGAACCGAGCTTGCTGTCGTGCTTGAAGATGATAAGTTTGCGCGCATTCATGCTGCCGGCAGGCCGGGCGGCGGATTGATCGAATTGAAAGGCGTTCTCCAAAGCCGTGAAGAGGAGTTCAAGATCCTCGTCGCTAAAGCCTGTTTGTTCGGCCAGAAAAGGATTGACGAATCCTTTTGCAAGGTAGAGTCCGTAGGGCACGGTGAACTTTCGGCCCATGGTCCTTTCTTTATCGATATCCTTTTCATTGGTGACGGATGAACGTGTGATGGCATGTTCGCTGGAAACGATTGGGTCCCGGGAACGGGCGAAAGAGATCTGTACCGGCCCCCTGACTTGCCCGCAGTTGACTTCCGTGGACATCACCGCACCGAACAATCAGCACGCCGAACTCGCCATTAAGGCTGCGGAGGCCGGCAAGCACGTCTTCTGCGAAAAGCCCCTCGCCACCAGCCTCGAGGACGGCGAGCGGATGCTCAAG
>PXAS01000488.1 GCA_003565815.1 PVC group bacterium | reverse complement strand
CGGCGCTCCCGTCCCCCTTCGCCCCAGCCGGTGCGGCGACCGGCGCTCCCGTCCCCCTTCGCCCCAGCCGGTGCGGAGACCGGCGCTCCCGTCCCCTTCGCCCCCTCACGAAAAACCATGAACAATGACCGTTCAACACAAATGCCTTTTCGAACGGGCTCTGGCTAACCCTGCACAAAATTCCGCATGAGGGTCATGCCTTCCTCGGTGAGGACGGACTCGGGGTGGAATTGGACGCCGAAGACGGGCAAGGTTTTGTGGGCGAGGCCCATGATCTCGCCTTCTTCGGTCCAGGCGTTGACCCGCAGGCACTCGGGCAATCCGTCCTTTTCCACGATCAGGGAGTGGTAGCGGGTGGCGTTGAAGGGATTGGGCATGTTTTGGAACACGCCGGTGCCGTCGTGATGGATGGGGCTGGTTTTGCCGTGCATCAGGCGTTCCGCCCGCACCACCTTGCCGCCGTAGGCGTGTCCGATGGATTGATGGCCAAGGCACACGCCGAAGACGGGCAATTCCTCGCCGAAACGCAGGATGGCCTCCACGCTGATCCCGGCTTCGGCGGGGCTACAGGGGCCGGGGCTGACGAGGATTTTTTCGGGGGCCATGACCTCGATTTCGGCCAGGGTCACTTCGTCGTTGCGCACCACGTTGATCTCAGCGCCAAGCATGCCGAGGTACTGCACGAGGTTGTAGGTGAAGCTGTCGTAATTGTCGATCACCAGAATCATGGGGTCTCTCCATGCCCGCGGGCGAGGGCCAGGGCTTTCATCATGCCCTTGGCTTTGTTGACGGTTTCTTCGAATTCGGTTTCGGGAACGGAGTCGGCCACAAGTCCGGCCCCGGCCTGCACGTAGGTGCGGTTTCCCTCGAAAAAGCAGGTGCGGATGGTGATGCAGCAATCGAGGTTGCCGTCAAAACCGAAGTATCCCACGGCGCCGCCGTAGGGGCCGCGACGGTCGGGTTCGAGTTCGGCAATGATCTCCATGGCCCTGATTTTGGGGGCGCCGCTGAGGGTGCCCGCCGGGAACGTGGCCCGCATGAGGTCGTAGGAGTTTTGATCTTCGCGCAGGGTTCCGCGCACGTTGGACACGATGTGCATGACATGGCTGTATCGTTCGATGATCATGAACTCCGTGAGGTTCACCGAACCCCAGTCACAGACCCGCCCGATGTCATTGCGGGCGAGGTCGACGAGCATGACGTGTTCGGCCCGTTCCTTGGGATCGGCGAGCAGGTCTTTTTCGAGCCGAAGGTCCTCGGCTTCGTCCGCCCCGCGCTTGCGGGTGCCGGCGATGGGCCGGATGTCCACCTGGCGGTCTTCATTGCGGACATGCACTTCGGGGGAAGACCCGGCGAGGGCAACGTCCCCGAGTTCAAGGCAGAACATGTAGGGCGAGGGGTTGATGGAGCGGAGGGCCCGGTACACCTGCAGGGGGTCGTCGCGCCCCTCCACGGCAAAGCGCTGGGAAAGGACCACCTGGATGATGTCGCCGGCGCGAATGTATTCGCGGGAGGTTTCCACGGCGTCCAGAAAGTCCTTTTTGCGGGTGTTGGAAGAGAAGGGCAGGTCCACGGCGGGGATGTGGGCGTCGAGCACGCGGCGTGGCAACGGGGTTTGCAACATGTCCGCCAGTCGGTCGATGCGGTGGAGCGCATCGCGGTACGCGGCTTCGGGATCGTCTTCGATCAAGGCGTTGGCCACCAGTTTCATGGTGTGGCGCACTTGATCGAAGAGGATCACGGTGTCGGCGATGAGGAACACCATTTCCGGAAAATCGAGGCCGGGAGTTTCACTGAGGGGGACCTTGTCGAAGCCGGCCACGCAGTCGTAGCCCAGAAAGCCGACGGCGCCGCCGGTAAAGCGGGGAAGGTCGGGATCGGGCACGGGATGGTATCCGGCCATGATGTCCTTGAGCACGCGCAGCGGTTCGGTGTTTTCGAAGGTCTCGCATTCGCCGTCGTGTTCGTAGGTGACGCGTCCGTTTTTGGAGCGCACCACGCCTTTGGGCATGCCGCCGAGCATGGAATAGCGACCGATGTTTTCGCCGCCCTCCACCGATTCGAGGAGGAAGGTGGCGGCATCGGCGTTTTCGGCCCGCAGGGCGGTGCGCAGTTTTTCATACGCGGAGACGGGCGTGTCCTGGTCCGCGAGGATTTCGCGGACCACGGGCACGAGGTTGCCCTGCCGGGCGCGTTCAAGAAAAGTGGGCAGGTCGGGTTGGATCATGGGTTGGTATTGATAAGGGTCATGGAGCCGAAATCAAGCTTTCGGTAATAGCAACCCGACCGCGGCGCGCCGCATTGGGTTTTGGTGTGGCAAATGCCGCCGCGCCGGGGGCGGACGACGTAGAGCAGGGAATTCTGTTCGCAATTGGTCCGGATTTCGATCAATTCGAAGGTTTCGCCGGAGGTCGCGCCTTTTTCCCAGAGTTCGCGTCGGGAGGTGGACCAAAAGGTGGCGTTGCCGCTTTCGATGGAGTGTCGGAGGGCCTCCTCGTTGGCGTAGGCCAGCAGGATCACTTCTTTCGTGTCCGCATTCTGCACCGCCACCGGAACCACGTCGGGGTTGCGCTCGGCGACTTTCTTCAGTTTGCTCCAGTCGAGGGTGAATTCAATGCCTTCTTCGAGTTCTTTGCTCATGGTTTTTTTGGGGATGTTTGGGGGTGAATGGGTTGGGGTGCGGGGATGGGCGGAGGGAGGGGACCGGGCACAAAAAAACCCCGGGCCAAAAAGGCAAACCGGGGCCATCAGTGATCCGATCGGTGGGTTACCGTCGGCCGGGGCCTTGGGGAAAATGATGCCATTGGGCGCTTGTTTTGTACATGGCAGGATTTCTTAAGGAGCCCAAGCGTGAATTACAAGGGGAATTTTGGGGAAATTTTCTCCGTTTCATTCGTAAGAAGTTCTCTTTCTTTTGCTCCGCCCTCTGCCCTCTTGAAATCAACCACTGATCACACTGATGGGCACTGATGCTTGGGTTGGGTAGGGGTTTTGGGATATGGAACCACGGATGGACACGGAGTTTCACGGATGTTTTGGGGAAGGGGTTCAAAAAATATGTTTCCCGTTTCCTTGTTGAACAAGCTGAGAAGAATGCGACCCCGTTGGGGTCGGGCAAATGTTTTGTGCAAATCACCGGGGCGTTGTCTGGAGGGCACTCCTCTGACCTCCGCCCTCTGACCTCTCTCCTTCTTTTATGGGAAAACAACCACTGAGAACACTGATGGCCACTGATCTTGGCTTTGGGAGGGGTGCTGGAAAATAAAACGTTGTTTGTAGATCGGCAGTCCCTTGCCGAGCAACTGCCGAAAACGAACTACGGATGGGCACGGATTTTCACGGATTCGTGGGGAAGGGGGGCGCATCGAAAATATGTTTATGGCACCGGATCAGCGGGTTCCCGTTTCCTTGTTGAACAAGCTGAGAAGAATGCGACCCCGTTGGGGTCACTCGTCACTCATCATTCCCTGCTCCCTGCCCCTGCTCCCTGCCTCCTGATCCGGTTCGCCGTTCTCCAATTCCCGGAGAATCAAGTCGCGCACTTCATTGAACGCGGTTTCCAATTCCTGGATTCTGGGTTCGAGGCCCTGGGGATTGCCGGATTGCAAACGGGATTCGATCTTGGCGGCCAACTGCGAAAATCTCACCGCGCCCACATAGGCGGAGGCGCTTTTGATGCTGTGGGCAATGCGTTCGGCCTGGAGGAGTTTCGCATCTT
>PXAS01000146.1 GCA_003565815.1 PVC group bacterium | reverse complement strand
CCGCAAGCGGAAATCGATGGCGCAACCCGAATGCTGGTGACTCGTGCATCCCTCACCCTGGAAGTGGAAGACGTCGAAGCCAGCCTGCAGGCCATTGTCAGCGAAGTCGCCGCCATCGGAGGCTTCGTGCAAAACCAGAACCTGGTGGAAGACAAACGCGCCACCCTGACCCTGCGGATTCCGTCCGACAAATTGTCCGGACTGATATCACAAGGATAGATCATGAATCTTCCAAGGATCGATTTCCCCACCTTTTTCTTCGTTGTATTGCCAGTCCTTTGTCTTTGGTATCTACCGCTGATTTCATTATGCAAACGAAGAGACTTGGATATTCACGTCAAAATCAACTGGATTGTCACCATTTTGGTTCTTGGCCTCATTGGGTCCGTGATCTACCTCCTTTTCGGTCCCTCGCGTCCGTATGAAAGCGAATATGACCCCGATGTGGAACCATATGAACCGGGCGGAAAAACGTGGAACCCCATTTTGGGCACCAACGATTTTCAACAGGGCGTGGGACTGAATCCGAACAAAAAATCGTTTCAGGACAGCCAGGCGGAACGCCATCAAAAGGATTTTCCAGTTCAGTGAGGACAAGTAAAACACTAAGAAAAACGCTGGACAACACCCGTACATTGGCTATAAATGTGTATATGAAGACGATTGAACTTTTTTCCGGAGCCGGGGGCATGGCCTTGGGACTCAACCAAGCGGGTTTCGAGAGCACCGCCTTTTTTGAATGGAACATGCAGGCCTGCCAAGCCCTGCGGCACAACCGTCCCGCTTGGCATATCGTCAACAGCGACGTGCGCCACGTGGATTTTACCGAATTCCAAGGCGTGGATTTGGTGGCTGGCGGCCCCCCTTGCCAGCCTTTTTCCATGGGAGGCAAGGCACGGGGATACGATGACACCCGGGACATGTTCCCACAGGCGGTGCGCGCGGTGCGGGAAATTCAACCCAGCGCATTTCTGTTTGAAAACGTCAGGGGCCTGATGCGTCCGGGTTTTTCAAACTATGTGGAATTCATCAGGCTTCAACTTACCTACCCCGATTTTCCCGTCTCCCAAAACGTGGATTGGGAAACGAATCTACATCGCCTCCAAGCCCATCATTCCTCCGAACGGCGGACGGATGGGTTGACCTACCAGGTATCCATCCACCAAGCGGACGCGGCGGATTACGGGGTTCCGCAAAGACGGCACCGGGTTTTTTTCATCGGATTCCGCTCCGATCTCGCGGTCGGCTGGTCCTTCCCCAAACCCACCCATTCCCAAGACGCCTTGATCCGCGCCCAATTCGTGGACGGCTCGTACTGTGACCAACACGGCATCCCACCGCTCGAACCCTCCCCTCGCCTGATGAAAAGGGTGGAACGCGTCCGCAATCCGGATTTTCTGGATACCATCCTCCCTTGGCGTACCGTGCGCGACGCTTTCCGGGATTTGCCAGATCCCCGCACCCAAAAGGACATACCCAACCATGTCTACCAACCCGGGGCCCGAACCTATCCCGGCCACACCGGCAGCCTGCTCGATGAACCCTCAAAGGCCCTCAAAGCGGGTGACCACGGCGTTCCCGGAGGAGAGAACATGCTTCGTTATCCCAATGGAAAGGTCCGGTATTTCACCGTCCGAGAATCCGCGCGCATCCAAACCTTTCCCGACGATTTCATCTTCCCGGGATCTTGGACCGAAAGCATGAGGCAGCTCGGCAACGCCGTGCCCGTTGAATTGGCCAGGGTCGTGGCCTCCTCCATTGCCGCGAAAATACCCCATTTTCAAACCGAAAAGGCCTGACCTCAGGTATTTTTTCGTCATCCATGGAAATATGAAAGAGCCACGCCCACTAACAATACAGGAACTGAATCAAGATATTGCCTTGCTATCCCAAAAGCTAAAAGCATTCAAACCGTCAAAATCCGATACGGAATCGGCGAAACGGAAATTCACAAGTGCATCGGGAGCATTGATTGTCACCTTAACTGAATTAAGAGAGGAACTTTCTCCGGTGCGATTCGGGAACATTGACGTGACCCTGGGGAATCCGAAAAGCATCGCCAAGTTTTTCACCTTTAATTTTATCACCCAACCCAGACAGCCTCTGGCTGATGTAGTGAAAGATAGGTTTTACGGTGCCGGCGTTTATGCGATTTATTACCATGGAAAATCCGTGCCGGCGTATGGGCCGCTTTCAGGAACGGAAACCCCCATTTATGTGGGCAAGGCTGACCCCGACGCCCCTTATGCGGAAACCACCGAAAAACAGGGTGAAGTACTCTACAAGCGCTTGAAGGAACATGCGCGAAACATCGAAAAAACCAACCTGGACCTGAAAGATTTCACCTGTCGCCAAGTCGCCATACAAAGCGGTATGCAGGCGGCCGTAGAACATTTCATGATCCGCTTTTACCGCCCCATTTGGAACAAGGAAATCAAAGTCTGTTTCGGGATCGGCAAACACGGAGACAGCGCGAAAACCAGAGCAAACAAACGCTCTCCCTGGGACACCATGCACCCAGGACGAAAATGGGCGGAAAAAACAATTGCGGATCAAAAATCCCGTGAAAGTGTCGAGGAAGACATACGGAAACATTTCAAAACCCACCCGCCAATTCCCGACTTGGATACCTTACTGGAAAAACTGTCACTGGGATGAATGATCGCACTGTTTTCATATGCGGACAAGAGTGACCGCGCTCCGTTCCGACGCTCGGAAGGCTTTGAAAAAAATCTTCCGAGCGTCGGAAAAGCATAAACGAGTTGTGACGCAGGAACCCATGTGGGGATTCCATTTGGCCAATGCCCGTACCGTTATGAAATCAGCTGAAACAAACCGGCAGGAGTGGCATCCCGTTGGGATGCGGTTTCGTGTGGGAATGCAAATCCCGGGGTTTCACCCCGGTCTGACGAATGGCATCCCGTTGGGATGCAAATTCCGGAATCGGAACCCAATCCTGGTCGATCCCAACGGGATCTCACCCGTCAGCCCGGCGGCAACGCCCCGGGAAACGCATCCAACAACGTTTGCCGACCCCAACGGGGTCGCACCCTTTTTTGAGGAGTGCGCAATCCGGATTTCCCCCTTCGCCCCCTCGGTATTCGTTGGATGTTCGAAGTTTGCGGAGCCGAAACCCTTCACTCGCTGCGCGGCGAAGCCGCAACCCTGCCATCCCCTCCCCCCCGCCCCCCGTCAGGGTTATACCCCATAGCCACGCCCACGGCGGATGTGCTAATAGGGAGGATGATGAAGATTCAAAAACTCCTCTTCATATCCTTGGCCTGCTTCGGCATCGCTTCACAATCCATGGCCGCCTTGATTCTGGGCTCCGCGGAAACTTTTGCCGTGCTCGGCGGGTCCACCGTGACCAGTACGGGATTGACCGCCCTCGAAGGGGACCTTGGCGAAATATTGCAACAGGTATTTTTTCTCGAGGTTTGCGGGAAGCTGGTGGGGGCATCCACGTATGGAGGCGGAGCGTCCCGCTCCGGGAGCTTCATGAAGTCTGGCGAAAATCGGTATTGAAGACTCCGGCGCGGGACGCGCCGCCTCCATATTTCAAACCCTCCCTCACTCAAAAAATCAGCTGTACATCTTCAGGGGGCGCATCCCCGAATTGGTGTTTATTTTCGCCGTAGCTGCAACTGTCCTCAGTTGCTGAAAGATTCCAGCCTTAAATTTTGAAGCTGGGGACAGCTTCAACTACGATTAGCCCGCACAT
>PXAS01000063.1 GCA_003565815.1 PVC group bacterium | reverse complement strand
CCCCTGATCATACGCCTCGACCGCCTTCAATTTGGCGTCGGCGCTGATGTTCAGAAACACGTTGTTGAATACAACCGGATTCACGCTTTGGGTCACTTCCCGCCGGTCGCCGCTGAAACGGGCCGTGAGCGACGTGGTTTGGGTCTCCCGGCGATTCTCCAAGAGACTCTCGTATTCCACCGTGGCCGTCAACAAGGCCAACTGCGAATCCGGTTTCGAGGCGGGCAGCGCGAGTTCCAACAACAAATAGCGTTCCTGTCCGCCGTAGAGCTGGTTGAGGCGCATTTCCACGGTCTGTCCGCGAATGGTGGCCTCCCGTCCGATGGTGCGCACCGGGCGCACGCCTTCGGGACAGACCACGCGCACGAAGATGCCCCGCGCGGCCACGCTGAGCACATCGCCGAGTTCTTCGTTGAAAATGCGGGTCAAATCCCGGCTGTTTTGCACGTAATAGGTATTGCCGTCGCTTTGACGGGCCAGGAGGGTCATGAGTTCCTCATTGTAACTGTCGCCCAGGCCGATGGTGGAGACCGAAATGCCCTCCTTGGCCAGACTTTTCCCCAGACGTCCCAGATCCGCCGGGCTGGAGGGCCCCACGTTGGCCAGACCGTCCGAGAGCAGAATCATGCGATGCACGTGGGTATTGCCGCCCTCTTCGATTTGCTTCCGCAATTCCGCCGCCCCCTGGCTGACCCCGCCGAACAGGGCCGTCATCCCCCGGGGGGTAATGTTGCGGATCACCTGTTTGGCCTCCTCTTTGTCCCGCAATGGGGCGGCAGGAATCAGGGTCTCGACCACCGAATCGTAGGTGATCAGCGAGAAAACATCCCCCTCGTCCAGTCGGTTCACCGCCTCGATGGCCGCCTGTCGGGCGTGTTCGATCGGTTGACCGCTCATCGAACCGGAGCGATCCAGCACGATGGAAAGATTCACGGGCGGACGCGCGCCTTCCCGCGGAAGCGGGGCCGTGTCCAGGGTGATCTTCACCACTGCGGTCTGACTTTCGTTGGCGGGCAGGACCGCGCGGTCCAGTTCGGCCCGGCAGATGACCAGGGGGCGCGTTTCCCGTGCATGAACGGGAAATGCGGCGCAGAAAAGCGCCAAGAGAAGGAATGGAACTGTTTTCATGATAAGACTCCGTTTGGAATGGGTTCGGGTTGCGACGCGTTACTCGCGCGCCAATCTGAGCCCAGTAAAACACAAACGGGAAAAAGAGTTGTCATCCAGAGGTGAAAACCTTGTCAAAAAAATGTCATGAAAGGATCGCCAATCTCCGCATTGGCTGGGGGACGGGGGCGAATTCAGATTGGAGCCGCCTCTCATCGGGATTCCGACCAAAGTCCGCGTCCCGCCGCCTTGGCCTCCGCCTCGGCGGCCGCGTACAGGTCTTCGAACAAATGCGGATTGTTGCTGTCGTGGGCGGCCAGCCCCTGCTGCAACTGTTTGTGGGCCACATCGGTCCCGGTCACATACACATGAACGCGGGTGCCCTCCTCCAGCCCCCGGGTCAGGTCCGACCCGTCCGCAGGCCGCAACACCATGTTTTGCATGCGCGCGAACGCCACCAGGGTTCGTTCCGCCGAGCGGGCCATGGTGGCCGCGTGTGCCGGGGTGACCCCGTGGGATTCCGCCCAGGCAATCACCCCCGGGTCCTCGGCATCCGCCAGCGGAGGCACATCCAAGCCGGCCATGCGGATCCGCAGTTCCGGAGCCGGATTCGGCTTTTCCCAGCCGCGAAGCTGGACCACCAGGGTATCGGCATCGATGACCGCGCGGCATTTGTACAGAATCTGTTTATTCTCCACCTCGTTGCGCATGCCCATGATGCGGGGGCCCGCGTAGAAGGTCATCAAGCAGGTGAAACCCACCACGCCGAGAATGAAAATGCTCACCATCCATCGATTGCGATTGGTATCGGGGTATTGTGTGTCCATGTGCATACTCTACCCATTTTCCGCCAAAATGCACAGGCAAAAGCGGCGGAAACGGAGAAAAGAAAAAAATTTCGACCCTTGGATTGCCAAACGCGCAAAAAAAGGGTTCAATGCCGCTTGTAAACCGAAACCCCTCCCCCGCAATGTCCGATCCCCTCGAAAACCCGGAAACCCCGACGCCCAAAAGCGAGCGATTGCTTTTGCTGTCGCCGCTGGATTTATTGCCCGGACCCAACGCGCCCCGGGAAATGTCCGCGCAGCCCGTCCTCGTCGAATCCGTGAAACGCTATGGCGTGCTTGAACCGCTTTTGGCGCGGAAGAACGGCGAAGACATCGAGGTGCTGGCCGGGTTCAAACGCTGGGCCGCCGCCAAGGAAGCCGATTTGGACACCGTGCCCGTGCGCCTGTACCGGGTCGAAGACGCCGCCATCACCTCCTTTCACGCCGCCAGCAACCTGCAGGGGGAGCGCCGCCGCATTTCCCCGCCCTCTTCTCCCGGAAAAAGTGCCTACAAACCCACCGGCGCCCTGGGCGGATTGCTCGAGGAAGAACTCAATCGGCCCCCGTCCCAAACCCCGTATTTAAGCGTGTTCATTGCCTGCGTGGCCATTCTCCTCCTGGTGCTGTTCGGCATGCAAGTCACCCGATGCGTCCGGCGCCCCCCCTCCACCGAGGAGGCGTTTGATCCGGTGCTCGTGGAAGGGGACGCCGAAATTTCCGAAAGCGGCGCCCCCGCCGCCCCCGGTGATCCCGCCCGCACCCGGCGCGGGGTGGCGGAATGGCGCACCCTGCTGGCGGAGATCGACGGCATTGAAGTCCGCGACGCCAGCGGCACGCCCCGGATCGTCTTCCAGGAACCCATCTTCAGCCGCCTCACCACCATCGACCCCAATCAAACCCGCCGGCTGACCCGCGTGGTCACCAAAATCCGGGAAGTCAGCCCCGAAAGTCTCATCGTCATCATCGGCCATACCGACAACGACCCCGTCCGCCCCGGCGGCACCTACGCCAGCAACCACGAACTCGGCGAATTGCGGGCCAAAGAAGTCCAACAATACCTCGCCACCCGGGCCCGCATCCCCGAAACCCGTCTGCGCACCGTTTCCTCCGGCGACGAAAGCCCCCCCTTCCCCAATACCCCCGCCTCCAGCAAGGCCAAAAACCGAACCGTTTCCATCGAAATTCTCGCCCCCGGCGGCTCCTGACCTCCCGCGCGAGACCTTTCAACGCCAAAACCCCACGGTTTCACTTTCAACCAAACATCAAACCCCAAAAAACAAGGACTTCATGAAAAAAGCGACCATCCAGACGAACAAAGGCAACATTCACCTCGACCTTCAGGACGAAAAAGCGCCGAAAACCGTTGAAAACTTCACCAAACTCGCCGAAAAAGGCTTTTACGACGGCCTCAAATTCCATCGCGTCATTGACAATTTCATGATCCAGACCGGCTGTCCCGACGGACGCGGCACCGGCGGACCCGGATACACCTTCAAAGACGAGTTTCACCCCGAACTCAAACACGACCGTCCCGGCATCCTGTCCATGGCCAACGCCGGCCCCAACACCAACGGATCCCAATTTTTCATCACCCACGTCCCCTGCCCCTGGCTCGACAACAAACACGCCGTCTTTGGTCACGTCACCGAAGGACAGGACATCGTCGACGCCATCGCCCAGGGCGACACCATGATCAAGGTCACCATCAGCGAAGGTTGATTTTCGGGAATGAGCGTCGAGATGTCCAAATCCCGACGCGCTTTCAAAAGAGGCCGTTGATGACTGGGAATCAATG
>PXAS01000467.1 GCA_003565815.1 PVC group bacterium | reverse complement strand
TTTTCAAGCACTTCGGAGGGGTGGTTGACCTTGCGGGTCCAGGACATGTCGGAAACGTGCACCATGCCGTCCACGCCTTCTTCCAATTCCAGGAAAGCCCCGTAATTGGTGAAGTTGCGAACCGTTCCTTCGATCCGGGAACCGATGGGATACTTGTTGGCCACGATTTCCCAGGGATTTTCCTCGGTCTGGCGAACACCCAGGGAGATCTTCTTGTCTTCCTTGTTCACCGCGAGCACGATGGAATCGACTTCATCGCCGATGTTCAACACATCGGAAGCGCGCGCGATCCGCTTCGTCCAGGACAGCTCGGAGACGTGTACCAGGCCTTCGACGCCGGGCTCCAGTTCGATGAACGCGCCGTAGGGCATGAGGTTGACCACCTTGCCGTGTACGCGATGGCCCACGGGGTACTTGGAGTCGATATCTTCCCAAGGATTGTCGGACTGCTGCTTGAGGCCCAGGGAAACCCGTTCCTTTTCGTAGTCCACATCGAGAATGGTGACTTCCAGTTCGTCGCCGATTTTCACCAATTCGGAGGGGTGGTTGATCCGGCCCCAGCTCATGTCGGTGATGTGCAACAACCCGTCCATGCCATTGAGATCGATAAAGGCGCCAAAGTCGGTGATATTTTTGACCTTGCCCTTGCGTTGCTGGCCGATTTTGATGTTGTTGAGCAATTCCGCTTTTTGTTCGCGGCGTTGTTCTTCGAGCAGTTCGCGGCGGGAGACCACGATGTTGCGACGTTCCAGGTTGATTTTGATAATCTTCAGCTGAACCACCTGGCCGATGAAATCGTCGGGGTTCTTGACCGGAGACAAGTCGATTTGCGAACCGGGCAGGAAAGCCTCCACGCCAACGTCCACAAGCATGCCGCCTTTGACACGTCCGTGAATCACGCCCTCGATGAGGTCGCCTTCGCTGTAGGTTTCGAGAATATTGTCCCAGTTTTTCTGCAGTTCGGCGCGCTGTTTGCTGAGCACCACCATGCCGTTGTCGTCTTCAAGACGTTCGAGCAAAACTTCGACGGTGTCTCCGACGGAAAGTTCTTCAAGTTTCTTAAATTCGTTTTTGGGGATCATCCCCTCGGATTTGTAGCCGACATCCACCAGCACATCATTTGAGCGAATGGCAATCACGACGCCTTCGATAATCGAACCCTCGTTGAATTCTTTCAACGATTCGTCGTACATTTTTTCAAGTTGCGCCGCGGTAAGCCCTTGTGTGTATTGCTGGGCTTCTTTTTCTAACGTGTCAGTCATCTAGTGTTTTGGGTTTGGGTTAACAGACAACCGGCGCCGGAAGGAGCCGGGTGCGGGGAGGAATCCCCGACAGAGCCGCCTGAAATAGGCGCTTTCCATGAAAAAGCAAGCCAAAGCGCGGGAAAGTTTCAAGAAGAAACATCAAGAGTGAGGGTGAAGGGAAGAAGTGTGAAGTGCGGAGTTTCAGAAAAAGAGAGGGAAAGAAGGGGAGAAGAAGGCCGTGATTGGCAAGGGACTGCCGATCTACGTTTCCGCACATCCGTGTGCATCCGTGGTTCCTTATCGGCAGGTTATCGGCAAGGGACTGCCGATCTACGTTTCCGCCCATCCGTGGTTTCCCGGTTTTGACAATTCGGAGAAACCGCCTATCCTGACCCGCATGAAAGCTTTCGCACACCTTTTCGAGACACTGGAGCAGGCCCGGACCCCCTCCGAAAAGGTGGAGGCCCTGACACGATATTTTACCGACACCCCGCCCGCGGACGCGGCTTGGGCCGTGCATCTGCTCAAGGGGGGGTGCATGCCGCGTCCGGTCCCCGCCCGAAGCTTGCGCGAATGGGTCACGGAAAAACTGGCGCTGCCCCCCTGGCTGCTGGAGGCCTGTCACGCGGAAACCGGCGATTTGGCCGAAACCCTGTCCCTGCTGTGGCCCGAGCGCGGTGCGGGTTTGGATCTCCCCTTTCACAAGGTGCTTGAGGAACATCTCCTGCCCTTGCGGGACGCGGATCCCGAAACACAACGGACTTCACTGTTCGCGCTCTGGGACGACTGCACCCGCACGGAACGCCTCCTGGTCAACAAAATCCTCCTCGGCGGCATGCGCGTGAACGTGGACCGGGGGCTGACCGCGAAAGCGTTGGCCGAATTCGCCGGTTTGGACCCGGCCCTGGTGGAACACCGGCTCATGACGGACGAAGCCCCCACCGCGAATGCGTTTCAAAACTGGATCGCCTCCGACAACCCGGAGGATCCTCTCAAACACCCCTACCCTTTCTTTCTGGCCACGTCACTCACCACAACGGTCTCGGCCTTGATCGACCCCCATGCCTGGCAGGTGGAGTGGCATTGGGACGGGATACGCGCCCAGTTGATCCGACGCGGCGGCGAAACCCTGCTCTGGTCCCGGGACGAGGAACTCCTCTCCGACGCCTTCCCGGAAATCATTCGCGAAGCCGGGGAACTCCCCGACGGCACCGTCCTGGACGGCGTGATCCTCGCCTGGCAGAACGAAAGCCCGCTCCCTTTCGGAGAACTGCAAAGACGCATACAAAAAAAGAACCCCGGGCCCAAATTGCAAAACGAAATTCCGGTGGCCTTTCTCGCCGTCGATTGCATGGAGATCCAGGGGGTCGATATCCGGGAAATGCCCCTCTATTCACGCGTGTGCCAAGTGGTTCCGATGTTCGGAATCGATGAGTGCGACCACTTCCGAGTCTCGGAACCCTTGAAATTCGAAACCTGGACCGACCTCGAAGCGCTTCGGATCCAATCCCGCCAACGCGGGGCCACCGGCCTGATGCTCAAACGCCTCGATTCCCCATACCGCGAAGGGCGCGTCCCCGGGGACTGGTGGAAATGGAGCGCCCCTCCGCATACCCTCAACGCGGTTTTGCTTTACGTTCAGGTTGCGGACGGAAACCAACCCGGCGCTTTCGCCCATTTGACCTTTGGGCTTTGGGAGAACGGCGAACTCGTGACCTTTGCCAAATGCTCCGATGAACTCAGTCCACGCGAACGCAGCGAAGTGGATGAATTTGTGCGACGAAACACCCTCGAAAAACACGGTCCGGTTCGGGTGGTGAAACCGGAATGGGTCGGTGAAATCGCCTTCGACGGCCTCTGGCCGTCCAAACGCCACAAATCCGGCATCGCCATCCGGTCGCCCAAGCTTCTCCGGTTGCACCCCGACAAGTCCCCGGAGGCGGCGGACAGCCTGGAAAGCTTGCGCAGCCTGTTGTCGTGAATCCCGCTCAGGCCACCGGACCGTGGGGAAACACGTACAGCATCAGATAGACGATGACGCCCGTGACGCTGACGTAAATCCATACCGGCCAGAGGATGCGGACGATGCGCACATGCGCGGTGAATTTCCGGCGCAAGGCCGTGACCACCGCCGCAATGATAAAGGGCAACTGGGCCACCGCGAGAATGATGTGCGGGATCAGCACCAGTAAATAGACCCCCCGGAAAAAGGCGTTGCCCTCATAGCGAACGCTGCCCACCAAATAGTGATAGTAGAGGTAAGAAGATAAAAAAAGCGCGGAAACGCAAAGCGCCAGCGTCATGTTCCGCCAATGGGCGGTCACATTTCCCTTTTTGACGGCCATCCGACCGCGAAGCAGAAAAAAAATCGCCGTAAGGTTTAACAATGCATTGAGTGTAGGCAGAAAGGGTATAGGAGTCATGTGAAGTTGAGGTAAGCGTGAATGTTCAGGAAAGCGAGATGATACACCGAAAAGCCCAAAGGATCAAACGTTTCATGCGTAGCATGTGGATCAAGGTATTCGCCTTGACACTGGCGACGCTAATTTTGCTTGCCGCCAACTTCCTCTTCATCCGTCTCACCCAAGATCGCCGGGCCGTGCAAATCGAAGCCCCGAACCCGGAACTCCTGCCGCCCGCCCGCTCTCCCGACAGTCTCCGTCTGCTGACCTATAACATTGCCCACGGGCGCGGTCCGCGATTGGGCGCCGCAAACACCGAGGGAGGCGATGCGGAGGAAAAACGCATGCGCCTGGAATCCATCGGACGGCGGATCGGGGAACTGGGGCTGGACCTCGTGGCCCTGCAGGAAGTCGATTTCAACACCTGGTGGAGCCATGGCATGGACCAGGCCGAAATCATTGCCAAGGAAGCGGGCTTCCCCTACATCGTCCGCCAAAGGAACTTCGATACGGGCTTTTCCCTGTTCAGACGTTATGATTTCGGAAACGTGCTGCTCAGTCGTTTCCCGATCGTGGAAGCGCAAAAAATCGAATTTCCCCCCATGAAAGACTGGGAAAATCTCCTCGCGGGCAATCACGACGGGATCCTGGCACGGGTGCGCATTGGCGAGGATCAGGACATTCTCGTGGTGGCGGCCCATCTGGAAGTGCGCAGCGAGGACATCCGGGTGCAGGCCACCGGAGAAATCATCCGCATCCAGCGCGGGTCCTCCCTGCCCATGATCCTGTTGGGGGATTTGAACAGCACGCCCCCCGGGTTTCCGGATTCCCGCACCACGCTCAGCGGTCAAAACGCCATTGAAGTGCTGGAAAGTTTCGGGGGGTTCCAACGCCGTCCCGCCCGGGGACAGGCCACCTGGCAGGATTTCACCTTTCCCACCGAAGCGCCGCGCCGCATCATCGACTGGATCATGCCGGACCCCAATTGGACCTTCATGCAATATGAAGTGCGGCGGGATTTCACCGAATCCGATCATCTGCCCGTCATGGCCACCTTGCGGTTTCGTCGCTGACTCCATTCTTGACATGTGGTCCGATTTGAAGACAATGGAAAATCGCCCGCCTACGAAACAGGATGTCCGTCATGAAAAATTTCTCTGTGATTCCCCTTCGCCGCTTCACCCTGACGCTGCTGGTCACGGCCCTCTCCGCTTTTGCCGAAACCGAAGCCTATCTCGGCGTGGGCACCCGCCCTTTGCACCCGGATGCGGCGGCCGCCCTCGAGATCCCCGCCGGCATGGGGTTGAGAGTCACCCACATTCCGCCGGGGGCCCCCGCCGAAGCCCTTTTGGATTTGGATGATGTTCTCTACAAGCTGGAGGATCAATTCCTGATCCACCCGGAACAACTCGCGGTTCTGATTCGGACGCGCCGACCTGGCGACGAGGTGGCCCTGCGGTTTTTCCGTGAAAGCGAAGCCCACGGCGGAACCGTGAAGCTGGGGGAACACCCCTCCGGGTTTCAGGAAGAATCGGCGCCGCAACGGACCCGGACGCCGTCCGCGGATTCCGGCACGATCCGATTGGAGATGGGCGGGGGAAGACTGGCCGCCGAGGAACAAATTTTGCAGATGATCGGTGAATTGGGACCCGAACAGGGCCATATTCGCATTCAACAACAAGGCGGCATGAACCGGCGCGTCATCACGGTCATGGAAAACAACCTCCGGGTGACCTTCCGGGATCAGAACGGTCAACAAAGCGTCCAGGCACACCAAGGCGACAAAGCCTTGTTCGAGGGTCCCATCGACACCGAAGCGCAACGCAAGGCCTTGCCCGACGCGGTGCGGGACATCTTGCTGAAACGGGCACTGATTCCGGCAACCGAGTGAATTCTTGAATCCGGGGGCTTTGGCGATGACCCCAAAATGATTCTACAAGTGCCCCCGGGGAAATCAACGCTCATTGGGTGGCGGACCGCCCCCCCGTCCCGTCACTTCGCGCGTTGCAGCGGATCAAAGTCAATCAGATCCACCTCCGCCCACGGGATTTGCAGGGGGGCGTTGAGATGAGGACTTGTACCGCGCACGAATTCGGCGTCAAAGTCGAGGTGGGTGAGAACGAAACGGCTCTCCGCCGGGCCCAGGCGGACTTCGACACCCTGCTTGGCATGGCCTGCCGGCATCGAACTTGCCTCGGGTTCCGTGAATCGGATCTCCGAAACCGCCCCCAATCTCAAGGAACCTTTGAGATCATCTTCCAAAATCAATGAAATCATGCCGTTGCGAACCCACTCGATATTGGCCTGCAATTGGTCCCCGTTTTGCAAGGCAATTCTGGCGTTGAATCCTTCTTCGGGCGGATCGGCGGGATGCGGGGGGCGCGAGGGATAACTCAACACCCGGTATTGATCCATGGTGACCGAGTTGCGGGTTTGGATGTTGAACTCCCAATGGCCGGGCCGGTGAAACGGCAGGGGATCTTCGGTTTGGATTTGCCAGGTCCGCAGGTATTGCCGGTTCAAGTAAAAATGCATCGTCGAGTCGGTGGCATCAAATACGAGAGTCAATCGGCGAAAGCCTTCCGGCAATTCGTCCAGATCGGTGCTCCAAATGTCAGGTCCCTTGAGGGTCATCCCGAGGTTGCCGGCATCGATGCGCAGAGTGTCTTGGTAAAACCGGAAGGAAAAATCCTGAAAGGCTGTCATCATGAAATTGACGTTCTGCTCGGGAACCCGCATGCCCAGTTCCACGGTGAAGGAGCGTTCGATCGCGGGAAAAGGCATTGTAAAGCGATGATGCGGGTGTTCCTGCCGGAAAACTTCCCCGCCCACCCGAATCGGACGCATCGGGGTGGGGGCAAACCGCCACGGTTGCCCCTCCCATCCTTCCATTCTGGCGATGCCGTCGACTTCGATTTTCGCCAGATCGGCGCGCAGGTCCACGCGGAGCAGCCGATTTCTCCGCAAGGTCAGGACGTCTCCCCAGACGCTTTCCAATTTCAGGGTCTCCCCATCCATTTCGAGCAAGGTTCCGGAAACTTCATCCCCGTTTTCGTAGACCAGACGGTGGGGCGGACTTTGGGACAGTGAAGTCGTGCGATTTCGGCGTTGCACCATCAACAGTTCGCTTTGGGGCAGCGGCATCCCGTCTTCACTCCACCGGGGCGCCAGCTCAAAGGTGCCCGCCTCGAACCCGTCAATTTCGGCCTGCACGCGATCTCCGGACCTCAGGAACCACTCCAGGCGGGACGGACGGGAGGTTTCGCCGAACCCGAAAAGGGAAAGCGAACAGCCAAGGGCAAGCAAACGCATGTGGAAACGTCTCATGGGAACTCACAGCCTTTGATGGGGACTCGGGAAAGGAGAGGGCGAGACGGGGGGGAGGAGGCCTGGGGACCGATGAACATTCATTTTCAGCGACTCAATCCATTCCCGGGGCAAACGCAACGGCGTGGACCAGTGTTCGCTCTCTCCGGTCAGCTGGGCACCGTCCCAACTTTCCAAGGCAAACGTCAGTTGGGCACGCGCCGCGGAATTGATCACTTGTACATCCCGGGCATTGCGCCTGTACGGGGCCGGGTTGCTTTCTGAAAAAATCAGCTTTGCCACCGCGTCCCGGGCCAGCAAAACGGAATCGCCCCCGTCCGTGACAAAGCGAAAGCCCGCCTCGTCCAGCCCCGCCCAACGGGCGTCAAAAAAATCGCCCCCCCATGGGAAGACCCGAACCATGCCCTCGGGGACGGCTCTCTCCAAAGCCATTTGCATGTCCTCCGACCACGAACTCACCCGTAACCGCTCGAAAACATAATCTCCGGAACTGGATGTCAGCGTCAAAGAGGTGGCGTCTTCCGCATTTGCAGCCACGCCCGGATCCAACTCCCAAGACCCCAGGGTCTTTCCGTTGAACCGCAAATGAAACCGATGCGCCCGACGATTGACATATAAATTGATTTCGTGCATTTCCGAAGGGTTGGCGCCGGGGTCCAAAGGCACGCGCTGAACGAGGGTGTGACGGCTGCCATCGTAATGGAGGATGGAAATATGGCTGGGCAGGAAACGGAACAACAGCGATGACGGATTCTCGGGAGGGTCCCGGCGGGATTGAAACACCCTCAAATCACGCCTGAAATTCTCCCGTGGCTGTCGAAGGAGCAGTTGCATGCGAAATTTTTCAGGCAGTTCCGGCATTTCGTGGGCAATCTCAAAATTTGCCGGGATATGAAGTCCCAGCGCGTCCCGGGTCCAAGGCTTTTCCCGGTCGGAACCCCGGATAATTTCCCAGGCGTCTTCTTCCGGCGGCAAATCATAGTAAAAAGGATGCCGGGAGGAGTGCTTGGTGGCGGGAAGAAATTCAATTTTCCGCAGAAATTCCAGGCGGGCCGGCACCATGAGTTCCGGGAGAAACCGAATGAGCAAACGGTCTGCTTCCATGCCCGACAGTTGGGTGAGCACTTCATCGCCATTGCGCCAGGAAACCAGTGCATCCGCATCGGGCAAGGGACGGATTTGGGGAGGATCGGCCAATTCGATTTCCCGAACATACGCCGCCGGAATGCGCAGGGAACGCTCGCTCCATGCGGGCGTCCACCAAAATCGGCCCTTTTCCAGGGTCCCCAACCGCCCCTTCATTGAATCGCCATTCATGAGCACGAGGGCATCGCCCTCCGCGAAGGTTGCCCCCAGGCAAAAGCACCCAAGCCAACAGGCCCACAGCTTGAGTTTGAGGGCTCTTTGGGAATATACGGAAAATGGTTCGAACAAGCGCATGGGAACAAACATGCAGGGAATTTCATTCAATTCAAGCCTGGAACTCCATTTTCGAATGATTCAGTCGACGTTTCCGGCTTGCACAAGCCTGCCAAAGCCTGCAAGATGCATCATAACCATGATCCAAACCGAAAACATCAATCTTATCTGGGCCTCGCTGCTGGTGGACGAATGCATCCGGAATGGGGCTTCCACTTTTTTTCTCGCCCCCGGAGCCAGATGCACGCCGTTGACACTTGCGGTGGCCCGTCATCCGGAAGCCCGCACGGTCTTGCATTATGATGAGCGCGGACTCGGATTCGCGGCCCTGGGCTTCGCGCGGGCCACGGGCAGACCCGGCGTGGTCATCACCACCTCGGGCACCGCCGTCTCCAACCTTCACCCCGCCGTGGTGGAGGCGGGCATGGATGACCAGCCGTTATTGCTGCTCACCGCCGACCGCCCCCCGGAATTGCGGCAAACCGGAGCCAACCAGGCCATTGACCAAGTGGGCCACTTTGCCGCCGTCACCCGCTGGGCATTTGATTTGCCCTGCCCCGATACCGCCATCTCGCCCACCATGCCGTTGAGCACCCTGGACCACGCCCTCTTCCGCACCCGCAACGGCCCCGTGCATCTCAACTGCATGTTTCGCGAACCCCTGGCTCCCTTGCCGGACCGCACCGATGCCGAAGCCTATCTCGCGCCCCTGCATCTTTGGAGCAAATCCCGGGATCCGTACACGGTTCACGAACTCTCCACCCGACAGGTCGACGAAATCACCCTCACGGCCATCGAACCGCTCTTTCCCGGGGAGGAAAAGGTCTTGCTGGTTGCCGGCGGCGGCCTTACGGAGGCCGAGGCCCTCGCCGTGATTCAATTGGCGGAACAACGTGGATGGCCCGTGGTCTCCGATGTCACCTCCGGGCTGCATTTCGGCCCCAAAGGCACCGGGGTGATTCGACACGTGGACTCTTTGATTTCCGGCGAAGGATTTCCCGAAGCTTTGACCCCGGATCTCGTGGTGCAGTTCGGTCCGCGCTTTTTGTCCAAAACCCTCTTGCAGGCGTTGACGCACACGCAGCTCCGGGCTTGGATTCAGGTTACCCCCCGCGAACATCGTTTGGATCCCCACCATCAGGTCACTCACCGCTTCTGCAGCGAAATCGACCGTTTCTGCTTTCTGCTGGAACGGGTGGGCAGCGTGTCCGCCGAGTCCGCGTGGCAGGGCGCGTGGGCGGAAGCCGATCGCGAGGTCGAAAACAGTCTGGGAGAGCTATTGGACGAAAACCCGGGGATTTCCGAACCAGGCGTGGCCCGGGCCGTGTCCCGCTTTCTGCCAAACCTTCATGGACTGGTTTTGGGCGCCTCCATGCCGGTGCGGGACATGAATGCCTTCGCAGCGGAAAACCTCTGCCACATTCACGTTACCGCAAACCGGGGCGCCAGCGGTATCGACGGAACCCTCGCCACCGCCGCCGGATTTGCAATGGGCCTGCAACAGGGGGCCACCGTTCTCCTGGGGGACCTTACCGTCCTGCACGATCTCAACAGCCTTGCTTTGATTCGCAAGGGCCGCTTTCCGGTCATCGTGGTGGTGATCAACAACCATGGCGGGGGCATCTTCCATTTTTTGCCCCTGGCAAACCACAGCGATGATTTTGAAAAGTTCTGGGGCACGCCCCACACCATGAATTTTGAAAACGCGGCCGCGCAATTCAATCTTCCCTACGCCCTCCCCCGCGATATGGGCGAATTCATCGACACCTATCAGGATGCCTTGGAAAACGGGGAAAGTTGCCTGATCGAGGTCCAAACCGACCGCGAGGACAACAGACACCTGCACATGGCGCTGGCGGAGAAACTTTCAGAGACGGCCGCTCAGCGAAATTTCGCGGGAGAGCGGCCCGGAACTTCATATTAGGCGAAATTATTCGCCCTGAATGACTTCCACGCTGACGGTGATGTCGACTTTTTCCCCGACCAACATCGCCCCGGCTTCCACCACTTGGTTCCAGGTGAGTCCGAAATCGGTGCGATCAATGGTGGTGTCGGCATTGAATCCAAAGCGGACGTTGCCCCAAGGATCGGTCACCGGTCCTTTGAAGGTGTAGTTGAGTTCCACTTCCCGGGTCTCGCCTTTGATGGTCAGATTGCCAACGATCTTGTCCGCATGCACGGCGGTGCTTTCAAAGGTCATGGTGGGGTGATTTTCCACGTCAAAAAAATCATCGCTGCGCAAGTGATCGTCCCGGCGCCGGTTTTTGGTGTCGATGCTCTTGACTTGAATGACGGCGTTCACGGCGGTCAGTTTGTCATCTTCCACGGTGAGCGTCCCGTCGAATTCAGTGAACGCGCCTTTGGTTCGGCTCACCACCATGTGCGGGATGCTGAACGTAACCGCGGCATGGTCTTGGTCAATGGGCAATTCCGCGGCAAAGGCCAAGCTTCCGGCGGCGGCGGCACTCATCATCAGTTTTTTCATCATCATCATAGACTCCTTATTTATAGGTTGAAGTGTTTGGGACATGATCACGGGAAGCCAAATCATGCCGATTACATCAGATAAGTCCCCCGCGGAACCAAACCCTTACAAATTATCTTGATATAAAGCTAAAAAGGCCGAATGAGAGGGGCGAGGCCGACCGCGGTGATGCCGATCAAAAGGCTCAGGGGAATGCCCACGCGGCAATCATCGGTGAACATGTAACCGGCGGCGCAATCCCCAAGGCCGCGCCGATGACCATGAGCACATTCCATCCAATGCGCCCCCCGTCCCGGGTGGCGGTGCAATAACCGCAGGCCAACATCATAAACAAGCTTTTCCTGAATACACATTGATTTTCCGAATGGATGGGAATAGAATAGCGAAATGTCTAACGGCCCTGACCATGCAACCCGTCGCCGCCATCGCCGGCCATGGCGTCTTTTGTACCGCGTTCTGAAATGGACCCGGTGGGTGGTGATGATTCTGCTTCTTCTCGGAACATACCAATTGGTCATTTGGAATCGGGACTATGACCCCCGGTTTTATCATTTTCTCAGCACCGCGCCGGGGAGAACCCTGGCCCGGGTCATGAATTGGCAGACCTTTTACAATCAGGAGCCGCACGACAAACCCGAGTCGGAATATACCGTGGCCGAACTGACTTGGAAGCGCCGCCTGGAGGAGCGCTTAAAAAAATCCTGGCCCTCCCACCGCTTGGTGACCCTGATTGGGGAGGAGCATTTGGTTCGCATCCTCAATCGAAACGAAACCCGGGTGACCGTGGAGCAATCTTTCGGAGGCAAGGGACGGGTCATCAAGGATTTTCACCCGGACATGATCCGAAGCCTGAGCCCGTACAACGTGCCGATTCCCACCATCACCTGGCGGGACGTGCGGTTTCAGATGGAATACCCCCATTTCCAGCTCATTCATTTCGGCCACTACACGGTATTGACCGACGCGCCGTATTATCAGGTGATCGAAAGCGTGCGGGAATTGGAACGCATGTACGAACAATACATGGATCTTTTCGGTGATTTGGTGCAACACCAAAGCGCGGCCCACAGCTTGCAGGTGCTCTTTTTCAGTGAGGAAAGCCAGTACCGCGAGCACCAGGACAGTTCCGCCCCCGCCCTGGAAACCAGCGCCGGCTTTTATTCGCCCTTGGAGGACCGCATGGTGGTCTTCAATCAATATCATTCCGAACATGCCAAAACCATGCGCGGTGAAATCCAGGATGAAATTCACCGCATGCTGTCACAAGCGAATTCCCACAACGAGAGGCGCGCCATCGAAAACATGCAAAACAGCGTCAGCGAACAGCTCTTGCTGCGCGGTCAACGCGAAACCGTGGCCACATTGCGACACGAGGGCGCCCACCACCTGAGCTATACCCATGGGGTGCATTCCTGGTTCCACGCCGAAAACGGTTGGCTGATCGAAGGACTGGCGGTCTATTTTGAATCCGATCCTCCCGGCGACCTGCCCCCCAGCCATCAACAGACATTGTTCAATCTTTTGAACGGCAATCGCATTCCGCCCCTCAAGGATCTGTTGGCGGTTCGCAAACCGGAGGACTTTGAGCGGGACCTTCCTGGATTCAAAGGATACGAAGCCTACGTTTTGTCCTGGGGAATGTTTCACCTGGCCATGTTGCCTGAAAATCGAGACAACTTTTTTGCGTACATGCGCTTCATCCGCAGTCCGTCCAACATGCGCGAGATCGTGGATGTCCCCCGGGTGCAGATCCTCGCCCGCCACTTGGGCTGGGACGTCGATACCCTGGAGCAAAAATGGCTTGCGCATCTGTATGGCTTCCTGCGGTGAAAGCTTGCGGTCATCCGCCGACTCGCCACCGCCGCTTCACTCGGATCCGCCGTACACCCGGCAAGCTTGAACGAAAATCGGATTGCATTCGCGGGGGAATTTGACAGGAGGGGTTCATGGCACACAAAATCACCATCATCGGAGACGGCGGCTGGGGCACGGCCCTCGGCTTGGTTCTGCAACGCAACGGTCACCGGGTTTGCATGTGGGGACACGACGCCGACTACATTCGGCAAGTGGGGGAAACCGGTGAAAACAGCCGCTTTCTGCCGGGTATCCCCATGCCGCCCGATCTGTGTTGGACCGCGGACATCGACGAGGCCACCGGGGATTGCACCACCTTTGTGGTGGCAATCCCCTCGAAGTTCTATCGTCCCACCCTGGAGCGCTTCACCGGGAAAATTCCCAAAACCGCCGCCGTGATCACCGTGTCCAAAGGC
Source organism: PVC group bacterium (assembly GCA_003565815.1). Lineage (GTDB taxonomy): Bacteria > Verrucomicrobiota > Kiritimatiellia > SS1-B-03-39 > UBA6053 > PXAS01. The sequence goes on along the minus strand of PXAS01000467.1, from coordinate 2,873 downwards.
TTGCTCGATGACCGCCGCCTCAGCGAATGGTGCCGGGAACTGCTGGGTCTGGAGCAGGTGGCGGCCCTTTCGGGACCCAGCCATGCCGAGGAAGTGGCCAAAGGAGCCCCCACGGCCGTCACCATCGCTTCCCCCGATCATGACTTGGCCGAATTTTTTCAGCAATTGTTTTCCCAAAATCACTTCCGGGTCTATACCTCCACCGACATTGTCGGCGTAGAACTGGGCGGTGCTCTCAAAAACGTCATCGCCATTGCCGCCGGGATCAGCGACGGCCTCGGCTTCGGAGACAACACCAAGGCGGCGCTCATTACCCGCGGACTCGCGGAACTCATGCGCCTGGGGGCGGCGGCGGGCGGACAAGCGGAAACCTTCGCCGGCCTCAGCGGCGTCGGGGACCTCATTGTCACCTGCGGCAGCAAGCTGAGCCGCAATCGCGGATTCGGCGAGCGCATTGGCAAGGGGGAAAGCATGGAGGAAATCGAAGCGTCGATGAGCATGATCGCCGAAGGCGTCTTCAATGCCCGCACCGCGCGCGATCTTGCCCGCCATCTCGGTGTCGCCGTTCCCATCACCGAAGAAGTACACGCGGTATTGTATGAAGGGAAGGACCCGCGCCAGTCCCTGGAAGATCTCCTTTCCCGCGACCCCAAACCGGAGCCCGAACATTCATGATTTGGCTCTTTTTCGCCGCCCTTCTTTGGGGGCCTTCTTTTGGGTTCATCCCCATTCTCATACGGAATCACGGCATGGACGCCTACACGCTGGCGTTTTTTCGCATGTTCTATTCCCTGCTGATGTTTCTGCCGCTATTGCGGGTACACGTCATCGCCCGCCGCAAGCGGGTCATCCTCATCGGCCTGGGGGCGGTGCAATTCGGCGGCATGTACGTCTGCCTCAATCTCTCCTATGGGTTCATGGAGGGATACGAGGTGGCCATGGTCACGGTCTTCACCCCGATTTATGTCAGCCTGATCGACTCTCTGTTCGTGAAATCCCGCGGACAGCTGAAATCCTGGCTTTGCGTGGGGTTGGCGGTGGCCGGGGCGATGGTCATCCAATACGCGCGTCCGGAAAGTCGGGGCTTCTGGATCGGTTTTTCCATCATGCAGGTCGCGAACCTTTGCTTCGCCTTCGGTCAGGTGGCCTATCGCCGTCTCTTGCCGGACATGAAACGATTTGGGGACATGCATGTCTTCGGATGGATGTATTTCGGGGGCATGATCGTCACCGCCTTGGCTTGGACGATTTGGGGCGAACCGGTCACGGCCCTCCGGAATCTGAGCGGCATGTCGGTCAAAGGCTGGCTGATCCTGTGCTGGCTGGGCCTGGTCCCTTCGGGTCTCGGTTTCTTTTTGTTCAATCATGGCGCCCTCTCGGTCAATACCCATACCCTGTCGATCTTCAACAACCTGAAAATCCCGCTGGCCATCATCATTGTCATGGTGGTTTTCGGGCAATGGGATTACGTCGAAAGCTGGAGCCGGTTCTTCATCGGCGCCTTCGTCATGCTGGCCGCCCTCTGGTGGAATGAACAGCCGATGGAAGGTCGGCATCGCAAAAAACTCCAACCCGCCAATCCGTAATGCCCTCCCTCCCCTCCAAGCAAATTTTGATCGGTGTTTGCGGCGGCGTTGCCGCCTACAAAGCGCTGGACGTGGTCTCGGGCCTGCGCAAACAGGGCCATCGCGTCCGCGTGGTCATGACGGATGCGGCCACGCGTTTCGTGCAACCCGCAAGCTTCGCCGCCGTCAGCGGCCATGCGGTGCTCACCACGCTGTGGCCGGATGTCGGACGGGGGACCCTGGAGGACCACTACCCCCACCTGTACCCGGCCACCGAAACCGACCTCTTTCTCCTCATCCCCGCCACCGCCAACAGCATCGCAAAAATCGCCGGCGGCATCGGGGATGATCTGCTCTGCACCAGTTGCCTGTCCCTGCCCGCCACCTGCGCCAAAATTTTCTGCCCGTCCATGAACCTGGAAATGTGGCACAACCCCGTGCTGCAAAAAAACGTCGGGGCCTTGGAATCCCTGGGCTGGATCCGCCTGGGCCCGGACACGGGACATCTGGCCTGCGGCATGACCGGGGAAGGCCGTCTCCGCGATCCCGCCGCCATTCTCGACGAAGTCGAGGCGTATCTCACTTCCAGGCAACGCCTTTCCGGCAAAACCGTGCTCATCCTCTCCGGCCCCACCCACGAACATCTGGATCCCATTCGCTATTTGGGAAATCCCAGTAGCGGCAAAATGGGCAAAGCCCTCGCGGAAGCCGCCCTGCAACAGGGCGCCAAAGTGGAATTCGTCACCGGCCCCGTTCCCGAGGCCAACCTGCCTGGCGGGGTCCGCCTCCACCCCGTGGTTTCCGCGCAAGAGATGCTGGAGACGGCCCGCGGATTACTCGAAAGCTGCGATGCCGTGATTTACGCGGCCGCCGTGGCCGATTTCCGCCCCGAAACCCGGGCGGAAAGCAAACTGCCCAAGGCGGAACAGTCGCTCGACATTCGCCTGTTGCCGAATCCGGACATCGCCGCCACCCTGAACCGCGAAAAAAAGGCCGGGGTGACCGCCATCGGCTTCGCCTTGCAAACCCATGACGGCGAGGCACATGCCCGGGAAAAACTCCAAAGCAAACTTCTCGACGGCATCGTCCTCAATGCCCCCGATTCGCTCGGAGCCCCCTCCGGCACCTTTCACTACCTCGCCAAAGACCGCGAAGCCTTTGAACATTGGGGAACCCTCGACAAAACCCGGGCCGCCCGCTACATCCTCGGAAAGATTGAACCGTTCTTCATTCCAGGCGAATGAAATTTTTCCGGATGGCTGCCCAACAAGCGCATCGCCCATCACTGGCGTCATTTTGTCTCCGCCC
>PXAS01000040.1 GCA_003565815.1 PVC group bacterium | reverse complement strand
TGCCGCAGGCCCCGAATATTTTCGTCAAAGTGCAAACGCAAAAATTGAAAGCGTCCCGGGTCGCCGGGCAATTCGTCCTGAAGAAAGCCCAACAGTTCGGGCCATTGATATCGGGAGTGGTGCCACCCATGCAAGGTGTCCAGGCCCCGTTCCATGCGGTTGAGTTCATCGGCAAGCGTTTCCGCCCTTTTGACCCGTCCTTCGATACTGGACCAGTTTGTCTCCAAGGCCTGGGCATGTCGGATGCGGGACCGCATGCCGTGAATACTCCAGGCGGTTCCGGCAACCACGATCAAAACAAAGGCCACTGCCCCGAATTTGAGCATGGGGTTGTTGGAAGCCGCGCTGTGATAGTGCAGTTCTTCTTCTTCCAGTAAATTGATGTATTGTTTCATGAGGAGGAGATCAGGGCGATGGCGGCGCCAATGGCGGGAGCAAACATGCTTTCCACGCCTTGAACGCCTTTGGGGCAGTTGTGCATGCCATTCGGGGAAAAAGGGTTCCACACCTGGATTTCGGCACCCATCATTTCCCCCATGATATGGTTCCAATACGGGGAATAACTGAGGCCGCCCGAGGCATAGACTTGGGAAATCACGGTGTTTTCATTTCGTTCGACAAACTTTTTGGAGATGGAGATTTCCTGCAACAAGCTTCCGATCGGGTCAAGCGAATTCTCCAAAAGCGGGGTGGCGTCTTCAAACAGCACCGCGAGGGCTTCCTCTTCATCGATCCCGAGCACATCCTGAATGCGTTGTTGAATGTAGATCGATCCATATTCGAATTTGCGCACCAAGCGCAACTCCCCGCCAATGAAAAAACTGATCATGGTCGATTCCGCGCCGGTCTCCAAGTAGCACACCGCTCCTTCCGCCTCCCGAATCTCGGGCACGTGACTGAAACTGTTCAGGGCGGCCAGCCCCGCGATTTCCAGGGAGAGCAGACTGGGTTTGTGTTGCGCGAACAGTGCCAGGACAGCTTTGACATCCTCTTTGGGCATGGCGGAAGCCAAAACCTTGTGGTCGGTCTGGTCGGCACCCTTTTCGACCACGGAGTACCCGATGCGGTAGTTTCGATCCAGGCCCAGGGATTTGCCCACCCGGTTGCGAATGGATTTCGCGTCGTGCATTTTGCTGGAGATAAACATGAAGCGGACCTGGTCGCGGGTTCCATTCATACATGCGGCCGCATACGGCGCCGAAAGCTTTTTGGGCAGGCTCAATTTCCGGGGCGGTTCCTCGCCATGGAAATCAAATGGGGGCATGACATCGGCTTCCACCAAGGTGAAGCTTGAGCCGGATTTGCGCACACGCACCAATTTGGTGCTGGTGCTGCCAAAATCGACCCCAACGACATCGTGTATTTTTTTTGCTTTCGGTTTTTCTTTGTCTGGCAATGGTCATCTCCAAGTTCAGAGTTTCCTTTTCGCGAAAACGCGAAGTTTTTCAAGGCGATAGTTTGCTTATTTCCACTGAACACTTTCTCAAGAATGCGCTTGAGACTCAAGGGAACTCGGTGTAAGGACAAAGCAAAATGCAGACCATAGACGAATTAGCGCGCGAATTTCTCGCCAAAAATACACATGACAGCAGTCATGTGCTTCTGAGCACCCGGCAAAAAGCCTGGTATGCCTGTGTGGCCACGGCCGCGGTTTGGCTGCTGGCGTATCGTTGGGATGTGTTCGTGATCCTGTTTTCCTGCCTCTCCGCCAGCGCCTATTTGGCCGTGGCCATATTCAAATTGTGCTGCGTGTTACTCGGCATGAAGAAGCCGCCGGGCGCGGTTTTGGCCGGGGAAAGCGCCGATCGCATCCCCGATGAAGCGCTCCCCTTGTATACCATTCTCGTGCCGCTCTACAAAGAAGCCGCCGTTTTGCCCCATTTGACCCGGAATCTCCTGAATTTGGATTATCCCACCGAAAAACTGGATATCAAATTGCTTTTGGAAGAGGACGATCCCGAGACGGTCAACGCGGCCCGGGCCTTGAATTTGCCGGAGTGTTTTGAACTGATCGTCTTGCCGGACGCCCAACCCAAGACCAAGCCCAAGGCATGCAATCACGGATTGAAGGCGGCCCGGGGCAGTTATGTGGTGATTTTCGATGCCGAGGACCGTCCGGAACCCGACCAACTCCGCAAGGTGCTGGCCTCTTTCAAAAACGCGCCCTCGGACGTCATTTGCATGCAATGCCGACTCTATTACTACAATGCCACGCGAAATTGGCTCACCCGCTGTTTTGCGGTCGAGTACGCCACTTGGTTCAATTTTTATCTGGAAGGTTTGCAGCACATGCGCGTGCCCATGCCGCTCGGGGGCACGTCCAACCATTTCAAAACCGAAGTGTTGCGGGAGATCGGCGGTTGGGACCCCTTCAACGTCACCGAGGACTGTGACCTGGGCATTCGCCTCTACAAGCGGAGATACCGAACCTTCACCGTGCATTCCACCACCTGGGAGGAAGCCACCAGCCAGACGGGTAACTGGATCCGCCAACGTTCCCGCTGGGTCAAGGGATATTTCCAAACCTATTTCACGCACATGCGGCATCCATGGCAAACCTTCCGGGATCTCGGGCCCCGCGGGTTTTGCGGCTTTCTGCTGGTGGTGGGCGGACATTCCCTCCTCCTGGTGCTCAATCTGGTGTTTTGGATCCTGGCCTTGATTTACGGCGTGCGCCTGGGGCAGGATTATTTGGCGGGGCGCGATCTTTGGGAGGTCATCGCCGGCGACAACCATGCCGTCCGGAACGCGTGGAAAATGATTTATCAAGGCCCGGAAGAGCATTGGTTTCTCGCGCCATTGTCCGTGGCCTTCTTCGTGGTTTCCGGGGCCTTGCTTTTCGCGAATCTCATTTTTTTGGGCCTCGGCCTGGCCGCCGTGCGCACGGAACAGCGACGCTGGCTTTGGCCCGCGGCCCTCACCATGCCCGCCTATTGGGTGCTGATTTCCATCGGCGCTTGGAAAGGCTTTCTCCAACTGTTTACCCGTCCCTTCTATTGGGAAAAAACCCGGCACGGGGTGGACCCCGATGCCAACACCCCCGAGGAACTCCATCATGCATAACCCCATTCGTTTCTTATTGCTCTGTGTTCTGACCCTCCCCACCGCATCCCTGTTGCAGGCACAGATGGGCGCGCCGGAAGGGGCCCTGTTTGACGGTGCCGTCGTCTCCGGCCTGTCGAGCGGCGTCCGCTTGGAAGATTGGAACCGCAAAATCACCGCCGGAGGGAGGTCCGAGACCTTTGAAATGACCCGGGCGGTTGTTGGGCTGCAGGTGCCGTTCCGCGCCGGGACCGCCGCGTGGGTTGAAGGCGGTTGGAATGAAATTGAACAGGGCGGACGCGGCGGGAAAGGCGGCGTTTCCTGGGGGGGCGGGCTGAACGCCCGTCTGTTCCGGGCCGTGCGCAGGGCCGATCCCGAGGCCGGGCCCCGGGAGTGGACGGCGGTGAAATTTGAAGCCGGCGCCCGTGGCGGGGAAGCTCCGGCCCACGGACGGGGAAATTTGGAGTGGTTCCAATGGGAAGGCCGCCTGGGGCTGGAATGGCAACATCGCTATTTGGGCGCCGATCGCGGACCCATTTACACCACGGGGCGCACGCTGGAAGGCGGCTTGTTGTGGAACGATCTACAAGCCGAGCGGGTGGGCTTCAATGGGTCCGCCCGACAAAATTTCGGGATTTATCTTCGCGCGAACTTCGATCTGGGGCCTTCCCAATTTTTCGGATTGGAAGTGGACTGGATGGGCTCTTCCGACCGACGCTACGCCCTGGTGGGCGGATTCCGGTTCTAACCAGCCC
>PXAS01000102.1 GCA_003565815.1 PVC group bacterium | reverse complement strand
ATCCCATATCCCATATCCCATATCCCATATCCCATATCCCATATCCCATATCCCGTATCCCATATCCCGTATCCCATATCCCCTATCCCATATCCCAAATCCCCCCCTTGGCCCAAGGCCAAAAAAAAGCCCCGCGTTGCGGGGCTTTGCTTCAAAGAAAGTCGGGGTTACCAACTGGCTTTGGTCACGCCGGGAATTTCGCCTTTGGAGGCGAGTTCGCGGAAGGTGATGCGGGAGAGTTTGAAACGACGGATGTAGGCGCGACGACGACCCGTTACTTGACAACGGTTGACCAGACGCGTGGGACTGGCGTCACGGGGAAGCTGCGACAAAGCGATGTAATCGCCTTTTTCTTTCAGCTCTTTCCGTAACTCCGCGTACTTCGCGACGGTTTTCTGTTTGCGTTTTTCTTTTTCGATCCAGCCTTTGCGTGCCATGAAATAATTCCTGAAAATAAATGGGGTTCAATGTGGGCCGTGCATATAACCCAATCCCCCTTCGTCCGTCAATGGCAATCTTCGATTATTTTTACTTTCATGCTGGCTCCAATGCTGGAGGAAGAACTGTTTGCCCGAGGTGAAGAGGGTTTCCCCCGGTCCCAGCAGCGGTCGCAGGGTGGTGGTCATCTGCAGGCAAACCAACGCGAATATGCAAACCCAAACGCGAATGGGGGCATCGGCTTCGGCTTGAAAGGATTGCATGCCCTCGAAAAGGAGTTTGAGTCCGAATGACATCGAAGCGCCCCAAAACAGCAGGTGCAGGCCCAACAATTGCGCCAGCATGCCGTTGAGGATGCCATTGCCGACTGCGGTGAGCAGAAACAACAGCGGTATCTTCAGAGCCACGTAGACCGGCTGCGGGGTCCCCCATTGCCAAAGTCCCAGCGTACATCCATAGGCCGCGCCCCCAAAAAAGATCCAGAACAGGCAAACCGGCGTCCAGTCCTGCCGCTCCCGGATGTATCGTTCCAAAACCTCCGCTTCGCCCCAACACAGCCGACGCATGTCGGAAATCCGGCATGTGAACCTCGGGACGGACCATTTGGGGCTGCTCATGCGGCGACCTTATCTTTTTACTTTGCGTTGTAAAGTAAAAAAAAGGGAGAAAGAAAAAATGTACGGCTGATTTTTTGAAGACAAAGGGTAGGGACTCGTCGTATGGAGGCGGAGCGTCCCGCTCCGGGAGCTTCATGATGTTGATCGGAAATCGATTTTGAAGACTCCGGCGCGGGGCGACCCGATCCATTTTCAACCCATTGTAGGGAAGAGGTTGAAGCGTGGGGTTAGTTTTCCCGGAGGCCAACGAGTTTCGGGGTCTCGCCAACCGATACATATAAATATACCGTTCCTTCCGCCAGCTGGATCTCGTACGCCACATAATCCGAAAACAACTCAAACCACTTCGCTTTCCACCACCCGATGCCGTTCGCCTGCTTCCGTGACCATGGAAACCTTTTTCCCAAGATCCACCGCAAGCCATCCGTTTTGCTTGATTCGAATTTCACCCGTGAGGATGTCCGATCCCCGGATTTCCTCTTTCAAAATGATTTCCACCGGTGCATTCAGCGGAAAAGGCGACTCCGCTTCAATCTCTGCCCCGAACAGGGGCGACAAAAAAAGAGGGCAGAGCAAGAGAAAAACGCGCGGGAGGGTTTTCATGGAGAGGATTCCTTGTGTGTGGATGTGTGAATGGAGGACAAAAACGGTTAACAGTTGCCAACCCGGAAGTCCAACGCAAAGGTTCACGTGTTCCCGAACTCCGTCCCTGAAAAATGTCTTTTCGTGTTCCTCTGTGCGTGGTATGCGGTTCCGGATGAAAAAATCCGCTCACCCTGAACCCGTCGGGTCCCGCGTTTCCGCCTGGGGCGAAGGTCCGGTATGGTGGCGGGACCGTCTGCATTACGTCGATATTCACAACGGCGCCTGGGTCTCGTGGAACCCCCAAACGGACGCCGAAGAAGTGATGGAACTCGGCCAACAGGTTGGTTTCCTCCTTCCCCGAAGTTCCGGGGGATGGGTCTGGGGCGGCGAGCGGGGTTTGTATCTGCTCGATCCCCAAACCCGCAACTCCACGCGCATTGCAAGACCCGAGGCGAACAAAGCGAAGAACCGCTTCAACGATGCCGGGGTGTCCCCCGATGGCCGCCTGTTCGCCGGAACCATTGCCATGGACAAAACCGCAGGCGCCGCGAACCTCTATCGGGTCAACCCCGACCTGGGTTGTGAAGTGGCCTATGCGGGCGTCACCAATTCCAACGGCATCGCCTGGTCTCCGGAGGGGGATGCCTGCTATTATATCGACACCCCAACCCGGAAGGTTTTGCGTTTCCGCTATCTCGCCGCCACCGGCGATCTCGAGGATCCGCGGGAGATTGTGGACACGGATCCGGTCATCGACGCTTCGCCCGACGGCATGTGCGTCGACGCCGAGGGGCATCTGTGGATCGCATTTTGTCACGGGGGCTGTGTCATTCGCTTTGATCCCGATGGCGGACGAGAATGCCAACGCATCGAATTTCCCTGTGTGGAAACCACTTCCTGTTGTTTCGGCGGACCCGGCTTGCGCGATCTCTATGTCACCACCGGCATGCACGCGAACAAAACCGAGCCCCACGCCGGCAAGGTGTTTGTCGTTCGGGAAGTCGGTGTCCCGGGCCTGCCCCAAGTGGCCTTTGGATCGTAGATCGGCAGCCCCTTGCCGAAAACGCTGCCGAAAAAACCACTGATGACACTGATTTACACTGATGCTTGAGTTGGGGGAGTGGGAATGGAAAAAAGGAACCACGGATTCGCACGGATTTTCACGGAGTTTGCACGTAGATCGGCAGTCCCTTGCCGATAACCTGGGATTCGCGACAAGGGACTGTCGCGCTACAACGGCATTCCACTCGTCACTCAAAATTCGTCACTCGTCACTCAAAATTCGTCATTCCCACAATCCCTATCCATTTTCCCGCATCAGCAGGGGCGAGACGGGCACATGCATGGCGGCGGCGGCGGCCCGGAAGGTGAGCATCTGGTTTTCATCGATCCTTCCGTTGACTTTCACCGCCTCCCGCGCGGCCGCGATCAACTGCTTTTGCACCCCGGGCGTGAGCCGCATCAATTGGCGCAGAATTTGATCCAGTTCCGCGTAGTGCTCGTGGACCGACTGCCGCAATGCCAATGTCACCGGTCCCTGGTATCCGCGGAAACGGTTCGCGGCCGCCTGAAAGCTCTCCTCCGCCTGCGCCGGGGTTTGGGCGCCATCCCAGGCCAACAGCGAAAGAAAGAGATTGAGCGCCTCCCCGCATTGACCCACCGAGCAGCGGGGCCGGCGAAGCGACCGAATTTCCGCTTCCGAAGCCAGCGCCTGCCGCACCATCATTTGCAGGGCATATTCCTGAAGCGAGACCTGACCATCCGCATCCACCAGCCGATCGATGAGGTCGAGATAGGCTTCGCGTTGCTGCCCGTACATCCGCCGCAGGGCCGGCACACAGAGGTCGAACAGTGGCAGGAGGTCAGCGGAACGCAGATCCGGGAGCAGCCCGCGCACGGTTTGGACCGTTTCCCGGAAATCCGCGTCCCTGAAGTCCTCCAGCGCCGCCAGTTGATCGTTGAGGGTATCCGGATCATTTTGCAGGAAGATCCGGAGGACGATGGCCGCCGCGCCATCCCGCTTGCGGCTGAGCGCGATCACCGCTTCGGGCAGCGCCTCCAGCCAGAGATGCATCCAGGCCACTTCATCGTCGTCCGGCGTGCCGACGTTTTCGTAAAGATCGCGCATTTTCCGTACCGGGGGCAGCGGGTGGTTGCCGGT
>PXAS01000405.1 GCA_003565815.1 PVC group bacterium | reverse complement strand
GGATTTTCACGGATTGTCATGGGATTTTATCATCGTTCAAAGTTCAAAGTTCGAAGTTGGACGTTCAACGTTCGAATTTTTCTTCACTTCTTCCCTTCTCTCCTTCGATTCCCTCTGAAAAAAACCACTGATCACACTGATGGGCACTGATGCCGGGTTTGGGGAGGGGGCTGGGAATAGGAACCACGGATTTCAATGGTTTTCGGGTAAAAGGCGGTGGAGAAAGATTTCCACTTGTGCGGACAGTGCTTCTGCTTTTTCTGCACTCACGGCGCGGATTCCGTGGGCCAGAATACTCTGATTACGCAGTTCCAAGAGATTTTTCAGTTGCTTGAGTTCTCCGGGGTCCTGAATCAGGGCGTCTTGAAGGACGTGAAGGAGACGGGCGGCGGTTTGCACGCCGAAACAAAGGGTGCCATCCTCCTTGGCGTATCGGTTTGTAAACTCCTCCCGCAAGGCGTCGGGAATCTTTTCAGGGGGACAGCTTCCGGTTCGTATGCCGTGGTTTGTGAGAAGCCGATACTGGAAAATCTGCTCCAACAAGGCATACCATCTGGCCGTGGCATCGTCATAACGATGTTCGCGCATGCGTCGCCGGGCATTTTGCCAAAGTTCCCGAATGATTTCCTCGTGGGGACCTTCTTGGTTTTGGCTCAAACGTTGGCAGGTTTGCAGGGTTTCCAACAGTTCCGAAAAAATCCGGTCGGTGATCGTGTTGGGAACTCTATGCGCGGTGCCCACGGTTTTCTAGGCGCGGTTCAGAGGCGGGAGGGCGGATTTAAAGGCGAAACGATCTCTGTGCGCCAATCCAGACAGGGCTTCCCGAAGGGCCCGGGCCCGGTCCAGCAAGGGGGGATCATCGGCAATAAAACTGACGGCCCGGTCGGCATGGTGGGCGGCCAATTCAAATCGTTCCTGCTTGTATGCGGTTTCGGCGGCTTCCATCTCAAGATGGTACAGAATTCTTTGGTGGGCCTGGGGCTTTGGGGCTTCATGTCCGTCCCTGACCCTGCCCACCCCGGCTTTGTCCCTTCCCACGACACCTTGACTGCCAATATAATGCAGTGCGGACGCATGGTGGAGGGCCGACCATACCAAGGCGGCGGACATGACCTTGGTGCCGCCGGTAAAATCCACTTGATCCGGCCACTGCAGGGTTGCGAGGTTCATTTCCTTTAGCCGCTGGGGCACTTTCCGGATCAGCAGTTGAATACAGGCATCCAGGTTTTGTTCGTCTCCCGCTTCGGCCAGGCAGACAAACCCGTGAGGAAGATCCGGTTTGAGTTCGGCTTGTATGAGGGCACGGCTTTCCCGGGAGACAAAAAAAATCGCGTGAAGCGGTTGCAGGATTTCCAGCGCGGTTTTGACCGGCGCCATGGAGCCCCCGGCACTGATGAGCAGGCATTGAGGAGATTTGGGCGATTGAGGGCCGGGGGCGTCAAGCACGGAGAATCTCCTCAAAACCCCGGACGAGGTCAGTGCGGTCCACATATTGGATCCCGAAATCGCGGGCAAAAAGTTCCTGACCGATGGTGAAGCGGGCCTTGTGTACGCAAATGATCTTCGCGTCAAGCCCCCCCAGCGCACGGGCACCGCTCACGTCCTCCATCAGTGCTTTGTACCCCGTGTCGCGGTATTGGCTGCCCGCGGCACGGTCCTTGCAGTCCACCAGCCAGAGCCGGCCCTGATGATGAAAGAGCAAATCAACCTCCTGGAAACTTTCACTGTTGCGCTGCACGTCCGTTTCGGAGGCTTTGAGTCGCAGGCTGCGGCTGACCATGGGGATGCCAAGCTTGAGGAGGACGGCCGCACATTGTATTTCCAGTAAGTCTCCGGTTTTCGATTCCTCGTCCGCCTCTCCCAAAATTTGCAGCCATTCCCGGCAATCCCGCCCCGCATGGATGGCTTTGCCCAGCTCCTTCCTCCCCTTGAGCTTTCCGTGCTCACTGAGGATAATCAATTCGCCGGGTCGCTCGATTTCTCCCTCCGTGAGCTGGCAACGCACGGTTTCACCGGGGTCAAGGGCATCCAGTACGGAGGGGTCGAAGGGAAGATCCTTTGTTTGCAGTCCCGACTCGGAGAAAGTGAGACGAAGAAAGCCGTGTTCGCGTTCACGATAGAGGAGGGGAAGACGGCGTTTTTGCGCCCATTCGAACACGGCGAAGCCCATGAGTTTGTTGCCGCCGGTAACGTGCAGCATATCCGGGAGGCTTTCGAGCCCGAGTTTTTCCAGATTTCCCGCGATGGCGGCGGCATCGTAATCGGAGATTTCGAGGCATTCGACCGAAAGGGGAACCCACTCGAACTCCAGTTCTTCCCTCCAGCGTTGCAGGGCGGATTGCAGGCGACGGGCCGGTCCGATCCCGTGCTTGGGGTCACTGGAATGGAGGAGCACCAGGTGTTCGGGACGCAGGAGGGCCAAGGCGTGCAACTGGGGCCAGATTTGCTGGCTGACGAGGGTGGCGAGGGTTTTCATTGTGAAGCCAGGGGTTGGAACAACAGGGGGGCGGGCAGGGCGGCGACAGGACAGGCGCCTGACAGATCCACTGAGATCCGGGGGGACATGGACACAACGAATTTCCCAAGGACCGGCTTGTTGAGGATGGGTTCAAGATCATGCAGGTGGCGGAAATCCGAGCCGTCCACCTGCCGTGTTTGTTTGCATTCCAAGGCGATGAACCCGCTTTCATGTTCGAGGAGGAGATCCACTTCCCGTCCATCCGCTGTGCGCAGGTGGCCGGCCTCCCAGGGGAGTCTGGCGTTTTTCAGACATTTAAACACTTCCGCAAACACAAGGGATTCAAACTCTTTGCCGTCGGTTTCACCACGTTTGCCGATGACGGCACGGCGGATGCCTGGATCGATAAAGTGAAGTTTGGGCATTTTACTGAGGCGTTTTTCGGGGTTTCTTGTCCAGGCGGGCAAGAGGACCACCTGGTAACTCAGTTCGAGATAGCGCAAAAATTGCTTCATCGTCACCGGGGAAATGTCGGCACCGCGGGCCATGTCCGCGTAGTTGACACATTGCGCGGTGCGGTGGGCCGCGACCTTTTGGGCACGGACAAACGGTTCGAGCCGTTGGAGCTGGGCGAGGTCACCCAAATCCCTTTGCAAATAGGTGAGACAATAATCGTGGAGCCATTCTCCGCGATCCGTATCGGACCAGTCGGGTTGGTGAACGGGGGGCATTCCCCCCCACTGTGCCAGGTGCTTCCACGCTTCCAGGCCATCGGCGTATTCCGGCCGCAAGGTGGCGTCCGGAGACAGCGAGGAAAGGTGCTCCGAAAGTCGGTCGGGATTTTCCAGGAGTCCTTGAAGCAGGGACGGGCGGTTGCCGAGTCCGAGACTTTCGCACAGGGTGAAAGGAAACAATTCGCGGATAACCGCCCGCCCGGCCAGGGATTCCCGGACCCCTTTCATCAAGAGCACTTGGGAGGATCCGAGAAGCAGCATCCGCATATCGGGTTCCCGGTCATAACAAGCCTTCATGGTGTCGAAAAGTTCCGGCGCCTTCTGCACCTCATCAAGCACGAGGCGCGGATACTGCCGGATCCACTGGGCGGGCGTGTAGTCTTGATAGACGGATCGTTCCAGGGGAGAATCCAGCGAAACCACCCCCCAGTCCGGGTGCAGTGCTTTCGCCAGCGTGCTTTTTCCCGTCTGGCGCGCCCCGGTTAGCACTACAAGCCTGCCTCGATTTTTGTCAGACAGTTGCGCAACCTCTTTTTGAATTGAGCGTAAATTATATATCATGCTGTGTATTTTACGCCCTTATACAGTTCATATCAAGTTTTTTACGCTTT
>PXAS01000360.1 GCA_003565815.1 PVC group bacterium | reverse complement strand
TGCCCCGCCCAAAATAAATTCTGATTTTCGAATACATGGCATACCCGCACCCCGAAGCGGGTGCATTCATCGTAGCCCCGGGTTCCCGACGGAGGAGGGTGCCCGGGGATCTCCCAATAAAAAATCAAACACCCTGAAGGGGTGCTTCACCCAGCACCTGTCTTAAGCCAGGTGAAGCTACGATGAAAGCACCCACTTCGGGGTGCAACTGCATCTGCGATCCCGTTCCACAAAACCGCCTTCAAATGGAGTGCCGGAACTCCTTCGGATTTTCCTCAATCCCAAGCAACCCGAACCGGAGGGTGACGGGGCTTTTGCGGACAGGAGTGTCCGCGCTCCGTTTTCTCACCGTTGTCGAAGCTGTCCTCAGCTTTGATATATTCGCTTGATATGAGGTTCTGCAACTGGGACGGTTGCAGCTACGGTTTGGATGTCATCAATTCCGAGATGCACTCCAATGGACGACCCGGCCGCTTTTAACATTGACCAGCGGAAACGGGGGGGATATATGGGCGTTTCACATCAACCCCAATTTCTGGAGAGACCTCAGCATGGCAAAAATTAATTTCGGCGGCGTCGAAGAAGAAGTCGTCACCCGCGAAGAATTCACCTTGGACCAGGCCCGCAACGCCATTGGCGGAGAGACCATCGCCGTCATCGGATATGGCGTGCAGGCCCCCGCACAAGCCCTGAACCTCAAGGACAACGGATTCAACGTCATCATCGGCGCCCGCAGTCAAGAGCGCGCCCTCGCGGACGGATGGGAAGCGGGCAAAGACCTGTTTTCGATCGAAGAGGCCGCGGAAAAGGGCGACATCATTCTTTTCCTGGTTTCCGATGCCGGCCAAAAGCAGCTTTGGCCGACCTTGAAACAGTACCTGAAACCCGGGAACGCCCTGGTGTTTTCCCACGGCTTCGGAATCGTTTTCGACGATCAAATGGGCATTTATCCGCCCGAAGGCGTGGACGTGTTGCTGGTGGCCCCCAAAGGTTCCGGACTGAATGTGCGCCGCAATTTCCTCAGTGGCGCCGGGATCAACAGCTCCTTTGCCGTCAAACAGGACGCCACCGGCAAAGCCATGGAGCGTTGCCTCGCCCTCGGCATTGGCGTCGGCTCCGGGTTCCTCTTCCCCACGACCTTCGAAAACGAAGTGTACAGTGACCTCACCGGGGAACGCGGCATTCTCATGGGCGCCCTCTGCGGCGTGATGGAAGCCCAATACGACGTCTTGCGCGCCAACGGCCACAGTCCTTCCGAAGCTTTCAACGAAACCGTTGAAGAGCTGACCCAGTCGCTGATTCGTCTGGTGGACGAAAACGGCATGGACTGGATGTACGCCAACTGTTCGGTCACCGCCCAGCGCGGCGCCCTGGACTGGCGTCCCCGCTTCAAGGCCGCCACCCTTCCGGTGTTCAAGGAACTGTACCAATCCGTGCGCGAAGGCAAAGAAGCCGCGCGGACCCTGGACATGGGCGGACGCCCCGACTACAAGGATATCCTCAAGAAGGAACTCACCGAAATGGCCGAGAGCGAAATGTGGGCCACCGGTCGCGAAGTCCGCAAGCTCCGCCCCAAAGGCGAAGCCTCCACCAGCACCCGCGGCATTGCCGGTCGCGGTTTGGACCAGGGCTGAGCCCCACCCCCTACCCCTGTAAACGCCCGCATTCTTCCATGCGGGCGTTTTTCGTTTCCGCCCATCGAAAACCCAAGATGAAAATCGGTTCACACTTGATTCTCAAGGATTCCGCGTCATAACATTCCCCCATGAACCGATTTTTGATTTTTTTGATTTTGGGCGCACTTTCAGGACCCGGCGCCGTTTTCACACAAGCAGGCACGCCCTACGAAGAAACCATCGACGACACCCGATCCCGCGGATTCCGTTTGTTTGGCGGACCGAGCCGCGAAGGACCGGAGGCGCAATGGGAGCGGGTGCGGTCTTTTGTGGAAAACGACCGCCTGCGTCCCGCCATCCGCCACGCCGGCTATCTGGTCAACACCTGGCCGGACCATCCGCGGGCCGTGGAAGCCCAGCGGCTGATTGCGGACCTGCATTTTGCCCGCGAACAGTATGAACGCGCCTTCGAGGCTTATCAGGTATTGATCGACCAGTACGCGGGCATGTTTGATTACGATGAAGTGCTGAACCAGCAATTGCACAGCGCCGAAAAAGTGGAAAAACAAACCACTTGGGCGCTGTTCGGTCGGTACAACAATCCGCTCGAAGCCGTTCCGCTCTACCGTCAATTGATTACGAACGCGCCCCATTTGGAGATTACCCCGGAGTTGCTCTTCCGCATTGGAGAAATTCAAATGACCAAAGGAAAACACGCGGATGCCATCCGCGAGTTTGACTTGCTGGAACAACGGTATCCCCGCAGCGAATACAGCGTGCAAGCCGCATTCCGACGGGCGGAAGCCTTTGGAAAAATTTCCAAGCGATATCCCACCGATTTGGGGCCCGCGCGCAGTGCCCTGGCGGCATACCGCTACTTTTTGGAAGCGTATCCCGGATCGGAACAGGCGGAAATTGCCCGGGAACGGGTGACCGAGTTTCGTGACGCGCTCGCGAGGCGTCATTATGACATGGCCAAATTTTACGAGGAAAACATGCGCCGCCCCGACGCGGCCCTGGCCGCATATGAAGCGCTGACCGAACAATTCCCGGATTCGTCATGGACAGAATCCGCAAAACGTCGTATACAAAAATTAACCCACGAAACGAATTCCAATGAATAAATCGAGGAAATCCATACATCCGATCATGCTCATGGCCGCAACCGTGACCCTGCTGGTCCTTTCAAGCGGTTGCGCCGGATACCGGCTGGGCAGTCAGTTGCCGCCCGGCATCAACACCGTGTATGTCCACATCGCCCGCAACAACACCGAAGAGCCCTTGTTGGAAACCGAGGTGACCAACGCGGTCCTGGCCCAATTGCAACGCGACGGATCGTTGCGGGTGGTCGGCGAAGACCAGGCGGACAGCCAAATGTATTTGGAAATCACCGACTTTCAATTGGAACCCCTCCGATTTGAAGCCGAAAATCGAACCCGCCCCAATGAGTATCGCCTGAGGATTCGGGCCAATACCACCTTGGTGCGCGGAAGCGATGAGGTGGTCATGGTGCGCAGCGGCAACGTCGAGGGGCGGGCCACGTTTTTTTTACAGGGCGATTTGACGGCTTCCAAACGAAGCGCCCTGCCGGAGGCGTCCCGGGATCTCGCGCGAAATTTGGTGTCCGCGGTGACCGAAGCCTGGCCGGAATAATCCAAAAACGGCTTCCGAGCCTCGGAAGTCGTTTCCCAAACTCTTCCGAACCTCGGAACCGATATGAAAATCAGATTCGCTTTGCTTGCAGTACAACTCCTTTGGCTCCCTTTCGCCGCGGGCACCCTCTCCGCGTTGCAGTCCGACTACAGCCGCATGCAGACCCTCTACACGGAGCGCGTGGAGGAAATTCAACGCGATCTCCGGGTTGAAGAGTCCGAAATCCTCAATCGCTTCATCGTCTCCTTGGTGCGATTGGAGCAGGAATTTCGCGAAACCGGTGACTTGGACGGGGTGGTGCTGATTCGGCGAATGCGGGAGGGACTGTTGGAAACGCCCGAATTTCCCGCCCCCCGCGAAACACACCCCGAAACCTTGCGGGACCGTATCGAGGATTTGCAGGCCCAACGGAGCGAACTTCGCGAGAAATCCCAAAAAAAATTGGACGATCTCAACCGGATGTTCGTGGATCGTTTGGAGCCGATCATGCGGGATCTGACCCGGGCCGGCGATTTCGAAACCGCCAGGGAGATTCTGGAACTCCGTAGAAAATTA
>PXAS01000199.1 GCA_003565815.1 PVC group bacterium | reverse complement strand
CTTTTTTTGAGAGGGGGCGAAGGGGGACAGGAGCGCCGATCGCCGTATCGGCCGGGGCGTATGGGGGGGCTTGTGAAAGTGTGATGGGACAAGCCTAACGCGGATTTCATCGGCAACCGATTACGCCACTTTTCGTAATCGTAATCGTAATCGCACAAGCATTGCAACAGGTATTTTCCTCCGCAACAAGCATTGCAACAGGTATTTTCCTCAACTCCGGGCAGACTCATATTTTACGGGATGATCATCACCACCGAGGATTCATTCGCAATGATTCAGGGAAAGAGGTTAGGGGGGGGAGGGAGGGGAGACTTATTTTGACAATTCAGCGGGGGGAATTGGGGAAAGCGTTCTCGCGAACACGGTTTCGGCTTGTCGGATGATCTCGTCCCCGACAGCTTCCAGGGGCGGTGCGTTTTCGTTGAGTGTCGCTTTCAGGGAGGTGACCGGTTCTCCCACGAGGCCGCATCCGACGATGAGGTCAAAACCGGCGAGATCCAAGTTCACATTGATGCTGAGACCATGCCAAGTGACCCAACGGGTAAATTTGAAGCCGATGGCCGCGAATTTCCCTTGCGGACACCATGCGCCGGCCATGCCGTCACGTCTGTAGGCGTTAACGCCAAACGTTTTGGCGGTGCCGATGGCGATGTTTTCCAGGGCGCGCAAGTAACCATGGGCCCCCATTTCCCGGGGGCCGAGTTTGAGAATGGGGTAGAGCACCCATTGGCCGGGGGCGTGATAGGTGACATCGCCCCCGCGGGCGGAGGTTTCGAGGGCAATGCCATGTGCCTGGAGTTGTTCGAGCGGTGTGAGCAAATGCTCTTGTCGTCCGCGACGTCCGAGGGTGATGGTTGGCGGATGTTGGAGGAGGAGGAGGGTGTCGGGAATCTGATCGGCAATGCGGTCGCGAACCAGCTTTTCCTGCATGGAAACGGCCTTGGCATAGGGGACCGGCTGCTCGAACCGGCAGATCCGGGCGGGAGTCATTCGTCGGGAATGATTGCCTTGTAGGCTTCCGCATCCATCAGGGCATTGAGGTCGGCGTCGTCGGCGGGTTCGATGACGAACAGCCAGCCCTCGCCGAAAGGATCGTTATTGATGGCTTCCGGGGCATCGACGAGCGCTTCGTTGATTTCCACGATTTTGCCGGACAGGGGGGCATAGACATCCGATGCGGCTTTTACGGATTCGACCACCGCGACCTCGTCTCCGGCTTCCACCTCGTCGCCCACGCCGGGTAAATCGACGAAGGTAAGGTCGGCGAGTTGGCTTTGGGCGAATTCGGTGATGCCCACGCGCAAGAGGTTGCCTTCGGTGCGGATCCACTCGTGTGAATCGGTGTATTTCAAATCCTGGGGTACTTGCATCCGAAAGCTCCGAAATAAGGGTGGGCGGAAAAGGGGAAATTGGAGGCGTGGGTCGGATTCGAACCGACGAAATACGGGATTTGCAATCCCGCGCATTAGACCACTCTGCCACCACGCCTGATGGGTGTCGAATGAGGATGCCATCTATAATTTCCGAGGGACGTTTTGTCAACAGTGCTTCTGCGCTTTCTTTTCCCGCGGGTTGTTGTATAGAGGGCACATATGGAAAACACAGCAATCAAAGCGCGCAACCGTACCGTGGCCATTGTCGGCCGGCCCAACGTGGGCAAATCTTCACTGTTCAACCGTTTGGCGGGACAGCGGATCGCCATTGTCCACGAGCAAAGCGGGATCACCCGTGACCGCTTGAGCGCGGAAGTGAAGGTTCGGGACGAGCGCTTCGAACTCATCGATACCGGCGGGATTGGGTATATTGACCGCAAAGCGGCCAAGGATACCATCGACGCGGGAATATTGGACCAAGTAAAAGCCGCCATTGAGGATGCGGGGTTGATTCTGTTTGTGGTGGACACCATGGCGGGCGCGCTGCCCCTGGATGAAGAAGTCGCGGTTCTCCTCCGGGAAGCGGGTCGCCCCGTTTTTTTGGTGGCCAACAAGTCCGACAACGCCGCGTTGGATGCCCAGGCGGTTGAATTCGAGCAGTTTTCGTTTCCGGTCTATCCTTTGAGCACCCTGCACAATCGCGGCGTGGGCGATTTGACCCATGAAATTTTGGGGGTATTGCCCGAAGATGAAAACTTCACGGTGACGGATCCCTTGAAAATCGCGGTGGTGGGTCGTCCCAATGCCGGGAAATCGAGTTTCATCAATCGACTCATCAAAGTGGACCGGGTAATCGTTTCGGAGATTGCGGGCACGACGAGGGACAGCATTGAAGTGCCGTTCCAGGTGGGCCACGGGGATTCCGCGCGGCATTACAAGCTCATTGACACCGCCGGGTTGCGAAAATGGGGCAAGGTGAAAGAAGCGGTGGACAAATACAGCAATCTGCGCACGGAGCGATCCATTCAGATCGCGGACATCACCATTTTGGTGTTGGACGCCTCCGAAGGGCCGAAAGTGCGGGACAAAAAAATTCTTTCCCTGATTGAGAAGGCGGAGGCGGGTTGCATTGTCCTGGTGAACAAATGGGATCTCGCGGAAAACATCACCACGCAACGGCAATATGAGGAAGCCTTGCGCCGGGAATTGCCTTACTTGGACCACGTGCCGATCTTCTTCGGTTCGGCGTTGGGCGGCTACAACATGCGGAAAATGGTGGAGGCGATTGACGAGGTATCGCGCAGCGTTTCCACCACCCTGACCACGGGGGTCCTGAACCGGGTGCTGCGTCAGGCCTTCGAGCGCACGTCACCGCATATGGTCAAGGGGCGGCGTTTGAAGATGTATTACGCCACTCAGGTGGGCTCGCGTCCAATCCGCATCAAAATATTCGTCAACAGTCCCTCGTTGGTTCCCGAACCTTACGAGAAATATCTCAAGCGGTGTTTGCGGGAGAGTTTCGGGTTGGACGGGGCGCCCTTGGTGCTGATTTTCAATCGCAGGCGGGCGCTGGAAGAACGGGATTAGGGTTCGTTACCAGAGGTAGCCGATGCCCACGCGCAAGGCGATTTCGGTGTCGTCCATCTCATTGTTTCCTTGAAAGGTTTCCCCGGAACTGATGCCAAAGGTGAGTTCGGAATTCAGGGTGACGTTGTCGGCGATGTAATATTTCACCCCGGTGATGAGTTGGAATTCCACGCCGGATTCCGAGCCGCCGAAATCGTAATCCAGGCTGCCGAAGCCCAGAGAGGCGCCGGCATAGGGGAGGAAATACGTGCGGGTTTCAAAGAGGCGTATGAGGTAGAGGTTGAGGGCGGCGCGGGTGCCGAAGTTCGAGTCTTCCCATTTCGCGTTGATGCCGGTTTGAATGTAATCGGCGACAAAAGCGCCGAAACGCGCCTCAAAACCGATGGTGTTGCCGTCGATGTTGGCGGAACCCGCGACTTCAAAATCCCCTTTGTTGAGCTTCAAAACCTGGGCTTGGCTGAAAAAAGGAAGGAGCATGCAGAAGAGGCAGACGATGTGTTTCATGATAGGATCTCCGGTTCGTGGAAAAAAATTGGGTGATGACTCTGTTTATGCCCCATTTTTGTGGGGATGCAATGAAAAGTTGGGAAAATACGGTACGGCTGATTTTTTGAGAAGATGGCAATCGGAGTTGTAAACCCGCTGATCCCTGCGGGGCGGGGCGCGAATGTGGAGAAAGATGCGAAGATTTTTTACCCTGCGGATGCTTCGCCGTCCTGCGGATTTTTTGGGTGGAAGGGCATTCTGCGAATGGCGATGCCGTCCCGGGAATTATTTGTCGTTTCCAGTGGGATTCCGACGATGATCCGCAGTCCGGCGAAGCATCCGCAGGATCACCCCCATTTTTATCCGCAGTCCGGCGAAGCATCCGCAG
>PXAS01000139.1 GCA_003565815.1 PVC group bacterium | reverse complement strand
AGATGTGGTGAAATTCTGCATGTGAACATTCGACCATGCACTTGTGACCCAGGAGAAATCCCTTCTGTGGAAGGCTGGCTTTTCGGCGGATTTCAGGCCCGAAGGGCCGAGATATCTTCAGCCCCAGGCGTAGCCTGGGGGCTTGCCGGAGCCAAGTCGGAAAGGCCCGGAGGGCTGGGATATAGGCCGAGGGTGCAGCCCAAGGTTTGCAGTGTGACGGCGCAGGGTATATCCCAGCCCTTCGGGCCTATATACGTTCACCGGTCCGGGAAACCCGGGCTGCGCCCGGGGCTGAAGATATCTCGACCCTCCGGGCCTCTCTTGTCAGATGGCAGTGGAATCCGTGTTCGGGAAAACAACATGTTGTATGTTGTGGAGTCAATCAGCCAGGCAGCTACCCTTTTTTAGGGTTCGATCACGATTACGATTACGAAAAAAAAGACGACTCCACCCCGATTCATCTGACCGCCGCCACGCGACGCCTGGCCCACAAACGCGCGGCGACCCCGGAGGAGGTCGGATATCTTGAATTCAAAATGTGTATATTCGTCAGGCCTTCGGGGCAAGCTTGAAAACCGATCATCTCCGTTCTTTGCAAAGTCGACATGATCCGGTATGAGGGCGGCATGGAGAATATACCCGCACCTGGACAACGATGGATTTCGACCTCCGAACCCGAATTGGGCCTGGGGCTGGTTTTGGAGGCGGATGCCGCCTGCGTCCGGCTTCTGTTCCCCGCAACCGGCGAAATCCGCAAGTACGCCCTCTCGTCCGCCCCCCTGCAACGGGTGCGTTTTCAGGAGGGGGACGAGGTGGAAAATCAGGAGGGCCACTCCTTCCGGGTCGAACAGGTGGAGGAAAAGGGTCCTTTGCTGGTGTATCATGGCGGCGGGCATGCGCTTCCCGAACCGGAATTGGCCGACCGACATTTGCAACAGGGCCCCAAGGAACGGTTCTTGTCGGGTCAGTCGGATCCTTCCGCCGACTTCGAACGTCGCTGCGCAGTCTGGCAACGCCAGCACCAAATGGCCCGCGATCCGGCTTTGGGACTGATGGGCGGACGCATCGAGTGGATTCCCCACCAAATCGCCATCGCCCACGAAGTGTCCCGCCGCGTCTTGCCCCGGGTGCTGCTCGCGGACGAGGTGGGGCTGGGCAAAACCATCGAAGCCTGTCTGATCCTCCACCACGCCCTGGTCACCGGACGGGTGCAGCGCGTTCTCATTTTGGTCCCCGATGCACTGGTACACCAGTGGTTTGTCGAGTTGCTGCGCCGCTTTCACCTGATGTTCGCCATTTACGACGCCGAGCGGTGCGCGGCGCTCGCGGGCGAAAACCCTTTTCTCGATGAGCAATGGGTTCTCTGCAGTACCAACTTGTTGGCGGAGTCCCCCGCCCTGGCCGAAGCCGCCGCCGACGCCGGCTGGGACATGTTGATCGTGGACGAGGCCCACCATCTCGCCTGGTCCCCGGAGGCGCCCAGCCCCGCCTATCGCGCCGTGGAAGCCCTCGCCCATGGCACCCCCAGCGTGCTTCTGCTCAGCGCCACCCCGGAACAAATGGGCGCGGAAAGTCACTTCGCCCACCTGCGGCTGCTCGACCCGGACCGGTACCCCGCGTTCGCGTCTTTTCTGGCCGAACAGGCCGAATACACCCAAATCGCGGAACGCGCCGCCGCCCTGCGTGACGCCGGGGAAACCGACGCTTTGCGGGAATTGCTCGACCAGCACGGGCCCGGACGGGTCATGTTCCGCAATACCCGCGAACAAATCGCCGGCTTTCCCGCACGCATCCCGCATCCGGTTGTGCTTTCCGATGCACCCGAGGCCAAAGTGAATTGGCTGGGCGACTTTTTGCAGGAAAATCCCGACGAGAAAATTCTGCTCATGACCCGGTGCCCCGAGCAGGTTCGGGCGCTCGATATCGCCCTGCGAGCCCGCCTGGAGGTGGGAACGGTCCTCTTTCACGAAGAGCAAACCCTCTTGGAGCGGGACCGACAGGCCGCCTGGTTTGCCGATCCCGAAGGGGCGCGGCTCATGATCGCCTCCGACATTGGCGGCGAAGGACGAAATTTCCAGTTCGTCCGCCATTTGGTGTTGTTTGATCTTCCCACCGACCCAGAACGCGTCGAACAACGCATCGGACGGCTCGACCGCATCGGCCAAAAATCCGACATTCACATCCATTTGCCCGTGATCGAAGGCCGTCCGGAAGCCGGAGTGCTGCGCTGGTTGCACGAAGGCCTGCGCGTTTTCAGCCGTCCCTTGCAGTGCGGCCACCGCTGTCTGGAAATTTTCCGCGACCGTCTGGAGACCGTGAATGACGCCCTCATCGCGGAAACGCGTGAAACCGCGGAATGCCTGGAGGCCGAACAGCGGGCCGGACGCCACCGCCTCATCCAATGGAAACACGAATTGGAAGAGTCCGTGGACGAAGAGATGGCCGCCTTGCGCGCCTCTGACGACGATCCCGAGTTGCTGCCCTTCGCGGAAATCCTCTGGTCCGCCTTCGGATTGGAATGCGAAACCCTGCGGGAAAACGACCATTTGTTGAAGGCCGGAACCTTTTACAATGGCGAGTTGCCCATACGGGAGGAAGGGTTGCGTTTCACGCCCAGCCGAAGCCGGGCCCTGGAACGGGAGGACATGGAGTTACTCACTTGGGATCATCCCCTCCTGCGCGACGGCATCGAAGCCTTGCTGAGCGGACAAGGGGGGACCTGTGCCTGTGCCCATGCCGAAGGCATCGAAGGCCCGCTCTTACAGGTCCTCTTTGTTCTCGAATCCATGTCCCCTCCCCGTTTGCAGGTGAAACGCTTTCTGCCGCCCACCCCGATTCTGCTCACCCTGGATTCCCGGGGAAAACCCTGGCGTGAACCCGTGCGGATCACCGGGGAAGCGGATGCAAGCGCCCTGCTCGACAATCCCGCCTTTCGCAATGACTGGTTGCCCGCGCGCATCGAAGACGCCGAGCGAAAAGCCAATGGCGCCAGTCGGCATTTGCGCGAGCGCGCCGCCGAATCGGCCGAAACCCTGCTTTCCGCCGAACTCCATCGCCTGCGCGAACTCCGGAAGATCAACGACCACGTCCGCGAAGCCGAAATCGACCATTTGGCCCGGCAAATGGACGCGGTAAGGGAGGCCATCGAGCAAGCCCGGCCCCGGATCGACGCCCTGCGGTTGATCTTGCCCTGATGCGGATTTGAACCGGATTTGACGCGGGTTTCATCCCCAACCCAAGCGTGAACCCCCTCGCGGAGTCAGGCTTCAAAATTCGTTCCGAAGGAAACGATGATCACATATGTAATAAATACATAAATGGTATTTAAATTAAAATGATAATTAAAACATATTTTTTCATATGATACATTGACCTTGCCGCGAAAAACTGATAGCGAAAGCACATTCAACATTCCAAAGGGAGGAACCATGCGAACCGTACTGAAAAAAACTTTTTGTCTGCCGATAGATTTGATGCGATTGACCCGCGATGCCTGGAAATTTTTTCTGGAGGGGTTTTTCAGGAGATTTTTAAACAACTCCCCTGAATACCTTTGCCCCTATTGTCTGGATACCGATTTGGAGGACGAACCCCGCATGCTGTGGCGGGTCAAATATCAGAACCTCTGGCTCATTCGGCTCCTGGTGCCCAAAATTCGAGGCGCGTCCGTCGAATACATGGTCCAGAAAGGCAACGGAGCAGACGTTCAAATCCAAAAAAAAGCGCGCTACGTCCCCGTTTGGACGGAAGAAAATCCTTTTTTCGTTGTGCCCTGGTACACCCCGTTGTTTGCTTTGCTGCTTTCCTCGCTCTGGATTTTGGGCTCTTTGGTGGT
>PXAS01000226.1 GCA_003565815.1 PVC group bacterium | reverse complement strand
CGGAACCGGGGGCATTTTTTTGGCCGGAGATTGTGAGGCCGACCTGACCGGGGGCGGAATGGTCCTGTTGAATGCGCAGATCTTCGATGCGGTTTTCAAAGGCGAGCAGGGAGACGTTGCGCCAAATTCCTTGGGTGGGAGCCATGAGTCCCCAGTCCCAGCCGAAGGCGCAGGCCATTTTGCGGAGGTAGCTTTTGCCATGGTAGTCCGGGTGGTAAAGGTTCCATCCCGGGAGGCGTTTTTCCTGATCGCGGGACTGCATTTCGGGAAGGGGGGACTGGAAGGAGAGGGTCAGGGTGTTTTCGCCTTCGACAAGTCCTTCATGCACGTCAAATTCCCAAGTGCGGTGCATATTGTCGGTTTTACCGAGGGGCTTTCCGTTGAGTTCGAGGGAGCAAAGGGTGTCGAGGCCTTCAAAGTGGAGGATGTGATGGGGAGTGGCGAGAATGTCCGGCGAAACCTCGAAGGTGCGGGAATAGGTCCAGTTTTTGTGCTCCACCCAGCGGAGGTGTTTTTCGTTGTCCCGCGGCCAGGGATCGGGGAGAATACCTGCGGTAATGAGGTCGGTGTGCACGCATCCGGGGACTTGGGCAGGATAGGTGGTTTCGGGGTGATCGGCGGAATGAAGGGACCAGAGGCCGTTGAGAGATAGAAGTTTCATGAGGGGTCTCTTTCCTTAAACAAAGGAAAGATCAATGCAAAAGCTTCCTTGGATTCAGGAAAGGGAGCATCTCGTAAATGGTGTTTTGGATGATTTTAGAGTTCTTTTTCCCATAGACTCTCGGCTGAATCGAGGGCCTGCTTGAAATCCTCTGTTTTGAAAAGCACCAGGAATGGAATCGATTGCCCCATGCTTGAATTGGGTGAGGTGGCATAGGTATAACCAAACGCTTTGCTAAAGTTGAAGTCTAACGAATATCTTCTCGAAAAGGTAAACTCGCCTTCATCCAACGCGGTTCGGTATCTTTCCAGGGGTGCAAAGGTTGATGCCGGTTCTTCAAACTTCAGCCGCAGTGCTTTTTTACTTTGACTGACTTTCGGTGCTTCTGAGTCCCCGATTGTACACGTATAGAGGACTCCAATCATGTCCGGGTGCAGCCCCACGCGTTCAGCCTGACTTAAAGCCTGAGGTCTAAACCAGTTGCCATCATTCGCCCGTCCAATGTTATACAAACCATTGGCATTTAGTCTGAAAACATCAAGATGCCTCCGTTCTTCCTCATTCAGACGGCGAAAGCGTTTTTCATCGATTTCATATGCCGTTCTGGGATTATCCCCCAACAGGAAAATTCGGCTGTCAGGATGGTAACTAAAGAAAAACCGCCGTCCAGGAGGGTAGTCCATGATGGTCTCGGGTGGATTCCGACGGGTGTTAAACAAGGTCTCAATGGCGTCAGTGGATAAATCATAACGAATAAACTGAAGGTCCTTAGGCGGGTTATTTGCTGACCAGCTATCTTCATAGCTTTCCCATGGTGAGACCAGTCCGTAGAAGTGTCCGTCTACCACATAGCTTTCCCTCACTGGAATAAATCGGTTATCGGTCTTGACCTCAAGGGTATTTAGATTGAGAAGTATGAGCGGAACGCCGCCAAAATTTCGTTTGATATATTCTCTTTTGGTGCTGCGCCATAGAACCATCCACCCGTCTCCGGCCGAAACATGCACCGTCGCCAGCCCTATATTTTTCAAAATATCGGAATGAAGCGGACTCGCAACGGTTTCAAGGGTGTCAGGATTTATTTTGAAGAGATAGCGTTTATAGGCTCTGACATTCCAAATGCGATGTCCATCCTGATCGTGATGAATAACGCCGATCACCCAAAGGTATCCTTCGGAATAGACTGGTCGATGCAGCAACGTATCCTGGATGCTGAATTCAGGCGTGCCGAAGAGGCTGGGGTGCCAAATCCGGACCGGGAGTTCCCCATAGACCTTCTGAGGGACTTTATCCAATGCAAAATCAGGGTGAAGGTGCACCCGCCTTGCCTCAAACGCCCGGATGATTCTTTGGTTGTGAGGCGTATGTTGCTGATGTTCCACCCGCTGGAGAAACGCTTCATGGGCGATTTTTAATGTTTCGTAGCGGCTGAAGTCATTCGCGTTCAGGCCTGATTCCCGTCCGAGCCGGGAATAATAAGAAATTTTGGCGCGCTCCCATTCCTCAGTACGATAGTAAATTCCCGCGGTTGCACCAGCCGATGTTATCTGAATCCCCTGTACATTTTCTTGATGGAATCCACTCCAAAAATGCATGTGGTTCCAAGTGGCCAAACGGCGGTTGGCCATGATAGCGTCTCGGTCCGCTTCATTCATATCCAACATACCTTGCCTGAGCAGGTCATGGTACCGGCTTACGTCCCGAATGCTGAGAATACGTTGCGTTCTTTCCGAAGAGACGATGTACTTTTCAAAAATACCTATTGCGAAGACTGCGGGGAGAAAGCCTGTTGAATCCTCGCTCAGCCAGTCCAGAAAGTGATAATCCCAGGAGGGGCCGATCCAGGGAGCTCCGTAGAGTCCGTCCGGTGACTTCTGGAAGTGTAAATGGTATTCAGGAACTTCGGCATAGCCGGATACGAGGTTTCGAACAATCGGTTCTAGTTTTCCCTGATCCGTTTTGAATCGCAGCAATGGCGTCAGGGAATGCATCAAAAGCCTCCGAGGGGCTCTGTCTTTAAATCGATTCACGGTATGTGCATCCGGGTCGACGAATAGGGGGCGTATCCGCCGCTCGAGAAATCCGAGGTACTGTTCTTCCAGTTCGTTGAGCTCAGATGCGTAGCGCCGCTTTAAAGAAACCGAATTTAAAAATTCAAAGGTCCATGCAAATCCTGTGATGGCGGATAGTTCCATGCCTCTCTCAGAGCCGTGCACCGTCAAACGGCTTTCCTCCACATCTGACTGCAACAGTCTGTAAAAGCCATCCAAGGCGAGCAGTCGATCCCGTTCCAATTCCAAACGACGCAGAGTTGACCTGTGGTTTCCTTTTTCCTGATCGAGTGCTCTAATGAGATGGTTGACGGTTTTGATATAAAGCGACCAAGCTTCCAATCGATCATATCCCAAACCTATTGCACTTTTAAGCGTCGATAAGCTCTCTTCCGGCAAACCCACGGAGTCCAACCAGCGTGCTTCTCTGTAAACTTTATTTGCATCTTTGGTGAGGGAGATTTCGCCGACAGGATCGGCATTTTCGATTGCCAGAGTTTCCAGCAAGGCGGCGTAGGTGCTTTGGACAAGTTCCGCCAAATCCCGTCCATCCGCTTCAACCGTTGACACGAGTCGGTCGCCATCGGCATTTTCCACACGAAAGGTCGCAGAGGTGACTTTGGAGGCGTCTTCCGTCAAATTGAGGCGCACATCGAGAAAAGAGGCGGATGCCACAAAATTCATGTCCTCCACTCCGGAGAGTTGCTTTTCCCAGATCAGGGTTTCCACCCCTTCGCGCTGCAAAAGGATTAATCCGGGTGCAGAGGCCAATTTCAACTCCAGGATACGTTGAAAATTGATTTCCGCCTGAAGCCCGGCTGCAGTACCCCGGTCTGAACGAACGTTTACGAGTGAAACGGGTTTGAGTCCGTCAAGACTGCGATGAAACCGCTTCATGGCTACCGACGCATCTTCCGCGTAAGACGTTGCAAACTCAACCATTGCATTTCCCTCGGCGGGGGCGTAGGCCATATTTAACCGCAGACCTTGCAGGGCATTGACGAGTTGGACTTCATAGAACCTGTTTTTATCAATCGTGATGTTCTTGATCAGGATCAACGCTTCCGCACCCAGGAGATTTGCATAGCGGCTCATTCCTTCGCCCGAGGTCAATGCGGCACGATCCAGACGATGCTCCT
>PXAS01000310.1 GCA_003565815.1 PVC group bacterium | reverse complement strand
TCCGTGATTCGATATTCCAAAGTGAACGGCTCGTGTTTTTCGAGCTGGACCCGCACGGTTTCACGGACCCGCTCCAGATCTTCCGTATGGATACGTTTTGCAAATTCCAACGGTTTTTTTGCCGTGACATCAGAGGCATCGATGCCCAATAGATCCCGGGAAGCCGAGGAGACATAGTGCATTTGATAGCTGAGATCGTTCTCACATTGATAGACCATCCCCGGGAGGTTGTCGATGAGGGTTTCCAGTTGTTGAATCCGCTCATCTTCTTGGAGCCATCTTCCACCCGTCCCCCGCCAAAACAGAGGCACCCCCTTGAACGGAGACTTGAGACAATTCGAAATGGGGATCGAAAATTTCATGTTGCATCATGATACTTTTCAAAAGATTTTCAAAAAAGTACCTTGATGACATTATGAGTTGATTCATCTCTTGAAAAAAGAGAAAAAATCAAAAACTTTTACTAAATTTGTTTCAGTGAATAAAAAAACAGTAATTTGCTTCTTTGGGAAAATCAGCCGGGCGTGTAGGAAAAATGTAGCGCGACAGTCCCTTGTCGCAGACCACTCACAAGGTTTTTCGGGCAGCGGCGGGGGAGCGCATTTGGTTGGCGTGGCAATGGGCGATGGCGAGGGCGTCGGCGGCATCGTTTTGCGGCACTTCGGGGAGTCCGAGCAGGACTTTCACCATTTGGGCCACCTGGCTTTTGTCGGCCGCCCCCCGGCCGACCACGCCCTGCTTGACGCTGCGGGGGGCGTATTCATAGACCGGAAGTCCGGCGGCGGTGCAGGTGGCGATGACCACCCCGCGGGCCTGACCGAGGATCACGGCGGTTTTCACGTTTTTACAGAAGAAAATGCCCTCAATGGCGGCAACTTCCGGTTTTTCCGCGGAGATGATTTCCTCGAGTTTTTCCCGCAAGTTGTTCAGGCATTGGCTCAGCGGCCAGGTGCGCGGGGCGGTGATGGCGCCATAGGTGACGGCCTGATGGCGAAATCCGTCCGAGGCCAAAACGCCGACCCCGGTGGAACGCAGGGAAGTGTCGACCCCCAGGATTCTGACGGGGTCAGCCTTCATCCAACTGGTCCGCGATCTCGTCGCTCACGTCCAGATCGGTATAGACATCCTGCACGTCGTCCAGATCCTCAAGGGCATCGATGAATTTCATGACGCTGCGGGCGTGTTCGGCGTCGGTGGCTTCGGTGAGCACGTCGGGCACGAGTTTGACTTCGGAGGAGGTGGCGGTATAGCCAGCCTGGTCCAGCGCTTCGGAGACCTGGTTGTAATCGTTGGGGGCGCAGGTGATGGTCCAGACGTCGCCCTGCTGCTCGAAATTTTCCGCACCGGCCATCATCGCGGTTTCCAACAGGGCCTCTTCCTCGATGTCGGCGGTATCGATTTCAAAGACGCCCTTGCGCTGGAACATGCGGCTGACGCTGCCGGTTTGGCCCATGCTGCAGTTGTGTTTGTTGAAGACGCTGCGCACCTCGGCGGCGGTGCGGTTTTTGTTGTCGGTCAGCGCTTTGACAATCACGCCCACGCCGCCACTGGCGTAGCCCTCGTAAATGAGTTCTTCGATTTGGCTCGTGTCCGCGCCTTCGCCGGTTCCCTTTTTGATGGCCCGCTCGATGTTGTCGGCGGGCATGTTGACGCTCTTGGCTTTGGCGAGGATGGGGCGAAGATTGATGTTGGTCTCCGGATCCCCGCTGCCGCCCAGGCGCGCGGCCACGGTGAGTTCCTTGGCGATTTTACTGAAAGCCTTGCCGCGTTTGGCGTCGGTTGCGGCTTTTTTGTGTTTGATGTTTGCCCATTTACTGTGTCCGGCCATGATGAGAGTGGGGGTTGGAGTTTGTTGAGAAAGGTGAAATCAGCTTTTTTTCTTTTTACCGCCCGCGCCGGGAACGGGCAAGCCCAAGGCTTCGCGTTTTTCGGCGTATCCGGGAATTTGTTCGTGATATTTGCCCAGCATCCGTTTGAGGGCGGAGCGCTGCCGCGGCGAAAGCGATTTCCGCGCTTTGTACTGGGAGGACAGGGATTCCGCGAATTCGGCGTCGTCCCAGGTCTTTTTTCCGCGGGTCGTGGGTTCGTTGAAGGTTTTGACGTGATCCAGCAATTCCACCAGGGGACCGCTTTCGTGGTCCTCTTCCACTTCCGTGGAGAGGCCCGCGTCTTTCGCTTTGGACTCGAAATCCGCGATTTTCGCCGCGTATTTGGTGACCAATCGGTCCAAATATTTGACCTGATTGTCCGAAAGGCGCTTGCCGCCTTCGACCTGTTCCTTGAGACTGCCCGCGAATTCGGCGT
Source organism: PVC group bacterium (assembly GCA_003565815.1). Taxonomy (GTDB): domain Bacteria; phylum Verrucomicrobiota; class Kiritimatiellia; order SS1-B-03-39; family UBA6053; genus PXAS01. The sequence continues at coordinate 1,552 of PXAS01000310.1, read as the reverse complement.
CGTCGTAGGTTTTTTTGCCGACCTGCTTCGGGGGTTCAAACTCGATGTTTTCGAGCATTTGGAATTTCAGCAGGGTGGATTCGCGGGGCGGTTTGTTGGCCTCGGCCTCCTTGGCAATGAGGTCGCCGAGTTCCAACTCGCGGATTTTCGCGTCGTCGAGACTTTTGATTTGCGGGGCATAGCGGGCCACAATCTTGCGGAGGTTGTCCACCTGGCGGTCGGTGACCTCCTCGTCGGCTTCCAGGGCTTCGCGGATTTCCCGGACAAAGGTTTGGTCGCAATAGGTTTTTTTGCCGCGTTTGGCGGGCGGATTGAACTTTTGCACCTCATCGGCCAGATCCAAAAGCGTATTGATTTCGTTTTTATCGATCTTGAAGTTTTTGGCCTCCTCGATCCAGGTTTCCAAACGATTGTGGAAATCCCGCATCATGTCGGTCCATTGGACTTTCCCTTCTTCAATGTCGTCCAACTGGTCTTCCATGCGGGCGGTGAAGTCCACTTCGAACAAAGAGGGCAAGCGTTCCACGAGAAAATTGTGTACTTCCATGCCCGTGGGGGTGGGGCGGAGGCTGCGGCTTTCCCGTTCCACGTACTCGCGGCTGTAGAGCACGGAGACGATGGCGGCATAGGTGGAGGGACGGCCCACGCCATTCTCCTCCAGGGCTTTGATGAGCGCGGCTTCGCTGAAGCGTTTGGGGGGCTGGGTTTGTTTTTCGTCGCGCAGCCATTCCAAAACGTCCAGCGCATCGCCTTCCTTGAGGGGCGGGAGGCTGGATTCCTTGTCGTCCTCGTCGTCTTCGCTCAATCCGCGTCCCCATGCGGCCATGTAGCCGGGGAAGAGGATTTTCGAGGCGTTGGCACGGAAAAGGTAATCGTGCGCCCGGCTGTCGACGCCGATGTCCACGGTGATTTGCTCGATGCGGGCGGCTTCCATCTGGCAGGCCATGGTGCGTTTCCAGATCAGGCTGTAGAGCTTGAGTTCGGCCTCGTCGAGCACGGAGCGCAGGCTGTCGGGGGTCCGGTTCAGGTCGGTGGGGCGAATAGCTTCGTGGGCTTCCTGCGCGGCGCCGCGGCTGCGGTAATAATTGGGTTTTTCGGGGACGTATTCCGCGCCGTAGGTTTTCTCGATGCAGGAGCGGGCCTCGTCGATGGCTTCGCCCGCCAAATGCACCGAGTCGGTCCGCATGTAGGTGATCAAACCCGTGGTTTCGCCTTGCAGGGTGACGCCTTCGTAGAGTTTTTGCGCCAGGGACATGGTGCGGTTGGGCTGAAAGCCGTAGGCACTGGAAGCGGCCTGTTGCAGGGTGGAGGTGATGAACGGCGGCTGCGGACGGCGCTTGGCCTCTTTGGTTTGGATTTTATCGACCTTGAGGTGCTTGTCCTGCAAATCTTTGAGGATGGCTTCAGCCAGTTCCCCGTCCCGGATTTCCCCTTTTTCGCCGTCGACTTTTAGGAGGCGAACTTCAAAGGCGTCCTTGGGGTCCACCTGTTTGGCGGCCTTGGCGCCGAAAATCCAGTAGGTTTCCGGCACGAACGCGAGGATTTCCTTTTC
>PXAS01000361.1 GCA_003565815.1 PVC group bacterium | reverse complement strand
GGCGGTCGGCGGCCGGATCTCCCGGCGGGCGGTGAACGGTCCGGGATCTTCCCCGGACGGGAGCGCGGAACATATCCATTTCCTTCCCCACGTCAATCCCCCTTTTCATCTTTTTTTCAGATTCGTAACAATTCCTGAACATCCTCCCATTCCAGGGCCTGCATGAGCTGTCCGTCACTGTCCAACGTGGCGTCGATCACGGCCTGTTTGCGCTGCTGCAGGGCGAGCACTTTCTCTTCCACGGAGTCCTTGGTGATCAGTTTGAGGCTGTACACATTGCGCTGCTGGCCAATACGATAGGCTCGGTCGGTGGCCTGGTTCTCCACGGCGGGGTTCCACCAGGGGTCGTAATGGATCACCATGTCCGCCCCCGTGAGGTTCAACCCGGTGCCGCCGGCTTTCAGGCTGATGAGAAAAGCGGAAATGGATTCGTCTCCCTGAAACCGCCGGACAACGTCCATGCGTTTCTTGGTGGAACCGTCCAAGTAACATAGCTTCAGGTCCATGGCTTCCAGCTCGGTCTTGAGTATGCCCAGCATGGAAGTGAATTGACTGAACACGAGCACCCGGTGCCCGCCGTCCACCGCCTCCAACATCATTTCCTTGAACAGGTCCAATTTCCCGGAAGGTGCGGAGCTGGAGACGCCTTTGAGTTTCAGCAAATCCAAATGACAACAGGCCTGCCGCAGGCGCATGAGGGTTTTGAGGACTTCCATGCGGCTGCGTTGAAAGCCTTGGGACGCGACCAGGGTCTCCAGCTTTTCCTGGGACTGCCGCACCAGCTCCTTGTAAACAAGCGACTGATCCCGGGTCATCCGGCACCAAGCCACTTTTTCAATCTTGGGCGGAAGGTCTTTGGCCACGTCACGTTTGAGACGCCGCAAAAGAAAAGGTTGCAGCTTCTTGCGCAACCGCCGTTGGGCTTCTTCAGCCTCTTCCCCGCCGGCCTTGATGGGCAGCTCGTAGCGGTGCCGGAATTTTTCGTGCAGGCCCAAATACCCCGGCATGAGAAAATCCATGATCGACCACAAATCCGACACGCTGTTTTCCACCGGCGTGCCCGTGAGTACCAGCTTGGACCCCGCCCGCAAGGACTTCACCGCCTTGGCGTTCCGGGTGGTCCGGTTTTTGATGTGTTGGGCCTCGTCGAGCACCACCACGGAGAGATCCGCGGCCACGTACCGCTCCAAATCGCGTTGCAATACCGCGTAACTGGTGACCCATACCGAATACGCCGCCACCTCTTCCCAGGCTTTTTCCCGCTGGGCGGGACTCCCGGTGAGATTGATGAAGTGCAAATCCGGGGTGAATTTTCCACCCTCCTCGATCCAGTTTTCCACCAAACTCGTGGGGCAGACAATCAGGGCGGGTTTGTCGCGGAAACGGGAGTCCTGCCGATGCAGTTGCAGCCAGGCCAGAGTTTGCAGGGTTTTGCCCAGCCCCATTTCGTCCGCGAGGATGCCGGCAAACCCCGATTTTTCCAAAAAACGCAGCCAGTTGACGCCCTCCCGCTGATAGGGACGCAATTCGGCCCGCAAATTCGGGGAAAGTCGAACGGGCTCCAATTTGGCGGGTTGGTTCTGGGCCTCCACTCGCTGCAGCCATTCCGGGGGCGCCTCCACGTCCAGCCCGTCCAGGCCGTCCAGAGTCGATTTCAAAAACGCGCCGTGTACGGCGGGCATGCGGACGCCCTGTCCTTTGCCACCTTTGGATCCGCAGTCCTCGAACATCTCGAACATCTGTTTGACCGCATCCCGGTCAAACAGCAACATGCGGTCGTTCTTTTGAATGTATGCGTCTCCGGAGGCCAGGGCCTGGCGAATGTCGGACAAATGCAGACTTTCCCCCTCGCGGGTTTCGAATTCGCAATCGATATCGAACCAGCCGTTGCCCTCGTCGTGAATATTGACCACGGGCATGAGGGTTTCCGCTTCATCCATGGCCGCGGCGATGCGCCCCTGCAGATCCACTTTCCATCCGCGGCGGCGGAGCATGGGAATCCCGGACGCACAAAAAGTCATTACCCCGGACTTGCCGACGATGGCCTCCATTTGGTCCCCGCGTTCGCCGCCGAAACCCAGCGGACGCAGCGAATCCAACGCCTCCCGTTCCGCTTGTGGATTGCGGGTCAAATAGTGGAGAATATTGTCGGGATCCGGCAACACGAATTCCTCTTCATTGCCACCGTCGCCGGCCACCCACTCCACATCCCCATATCCCGCGAACAGGGTGGCGGCCAGACTTGCCGGAGAGCCGCGCACTTCCAAATGAAAGCGGGGATGCATCGGCTGCAGGGAAAACCATTCCGGGTCCACCTCGGTGCGCAGTGGCGTGAGCCCTTGGAGCACCGGGAGTTCCCGGCGAATAAACCGGGGCACGTCCGGGCGCGCCACTCGCATGGGTTCGCGATACAAATCGTGCAACGGCTCCGGCAGCACCGATGCCAGCGGGAACAAGCCATCCCCCACCAACGCCCAGGCATTGCGACCACACACCCAATACGAAGGGATCTGATGTTCAAAGCCGTCCGGCAAACGCGTTTCCATGTCCAAAATCAACATGCCGCTGTCATCATCCAGTTCCAGCGAAACCACCGCATCAAGTTTCCGCGGCATCACCCGGAATTCCTGATCCCCGACCCAAAACCGTATATCCCGCATCAACACAAACAAATTCGCCAGATCCCGCCGTCCCACCTCCAACACGGGGGGGACCGGACCGCCCGCAATGTCTTCGAGCACAAACAAAAGATTGTCCTCCTGATCCGGCATGCACAGTTTCAGGTCCGTGCGGATGTTGCGGATGGAACCCCGCTCCCCCTTGTGTTCCAGCATGATTTCCACCGGCACCGCCTCCCCCCACCAGGCGTCGCGCAAATTCGCGGGAAAATGCAAACAAAGGCGCACCGCGATGGCGCCCGGCGTGCCTGCGGGAACCCGCGTGAGATAGTCGTCCTCCGATGTGCGCGCCATGCGTTCCGCTTTATGGCGCTCCTCATCCAGCTTCGCCTTCCGCACCGGATCGTCCATGGCCCGAAGCTGCTCCAGACAGAGGGCCACCACATGATGACAGATCAACCCCATTTCCCGGTTATCCCGACAGGGACAGTGATTGTTCGGCACCACTTCGTTGACGGGAAACGACATCGAAGTCAAAATATCCCGCGGCTTGGCCTCGATCATGCCTTCGATTTTCCGGTCCTTGTATTGAACCCGGCGCACGCGGTCCGCGTCCACCAGCATTTCCGCGCGGCGAAACACATCGGGTCCGGCCCATTCTTTTAATTTTTCTCGGGTAAACGGCAACATCGCCGTGGTTATATGGCATCCGGTCCCCCGGGGCAACTCGAAATGGGGTTGGGGTTGAGTGGTTGGGTTGTGGGTTGCTGGTTGTCTGTTGCGGGTTGTGGGTTGGCGGTTCAAAGTTCGAAGTTGGACGTTCGACGTTCAAAGTTCGATTTCACTCCGCATTGAAAAAAGCGCTTCCACCTGGGTCAGGGCCTCAATGTCTCCCTTGTGCCGTTTGCGAAGATGTCGCAAGGCGGTTTTCAAATACGTTCTGGGGTTGGGTCGTAGATGCGGGAGGACGGTTTTGGGGTCGCATTCCTTGAGGAGGCAGAATATGGCGAGGCCATAGGATAGATCCAGCTCACCCAGATACCCCTGCCGCCGATAGCTCCACCCCTGCATCTTGAAGTCTTGCCATTGTGAAAACTTGAAAGTGGAATTTGCAAGAAAAACGCCGAACCCAAGAAAAACGGCGGTTAAATCAGTCGCATATTCTTCGTGCTCCCGACCAAAGGGTGGTTTGCTGAACGCGTGAAAAATCAGGTAATGTGCCAGCTCATGTGCAAACGTGGCAATCAG
>PXAS01000211.1 GCA_003565815.1 PVC group bacterium | reverse complement strand
TCTCCTCCATTTTCCGGGCCATCTCGTTCCGCTCCTGCTCACTCATCGGTTTCTCACCGGAGGCGGATTCGTTCAGGCGCTTCTCCATTTCCTCCATGGCCTTGGCCGACTCCTCGTTCCGAGCCTGTTCCCGGGGCGTTTGTTCGGACGAAGAACGCTCCATCTCCTCCCGGACCTTCGCAAGACGTTCCGCGGCGGATTGGTCCTCCTTTTTCCGGGTGTCTTCCGCCGCCTTGACGAGTTCCTCGGCAGGCGAAGTCGGCGTGGATTCTCTGGCCGCCTGCTGCCTGCGTTCCTGCTCGACCATCTCGTTCAGAGACGCCACCAGTTCCTGACGATCCCTTTCCTGCATGGGAGACTCCCCGGATGCGGATTCGCTCAGACGTTTTTCCAGTTCTTCCAGTTCCCGAAGTCTCCGCTCCAGTTCCGCCAGCCGTTCCTGTTTCTCTGCCCGCTCCTTGGAAATCCGCTCGTCCGCCACCGTGGTCTCACGGCGTTCAAGATTCTCCAAAGTTGCTTTCAAATGGTTCTCGACCTCGGACAGCCGGCGGTCCGCGGATTTGTCGTTCTCAGTGAGCAGGTCCACCATGGCGGATTCCAAGGTTTTTTCCTGGGAGGCATCACCCATTTTCTGCAGCTTTTGTCCCACCTCATTCAGTTTTTCAGCCGCCTCCTGGCGTTCACGGTCACTCAAGCTCCTTTCGGACGGCTCCTCCCCGCTTCTTTCAGCCATCAGTCGCTCTTCTTCCGTGTCGAGCACCTGCACATCCTTTCGAACTTCCCGGATGGTCGAGAGTGCTTCCTCCAACGCTCTGCGTTTTTGTTCCCGGACCAGATCCTCGGCGGCACCGTACTGGCCCACCATCCGCTCCAACATCGCAATAATCTCTTCGCCCGTCCGGATCGCGTCCGCAATCCGCGTGAGCCGCATCACCCGAGAGGCCTCGAGCATGAGGCGGTTGACCTCCTCCTCCTCGGTTCTCCGGGACAAATCCCGCTGCTGGTTGGCAAGACGGGCCAGCTCGTCGACAGAGTCCACCGGCAAAAAACGTTGCTCATTTTGAATTCCGGAGAGGCGTTTCAAATCCTCCACGATCCGGCGCTGCTGCTCCAAAAGTTCCCGTTGCCGGGAATAGCGGAGCACACGGTTTCCCTGTCCCATGGCGATTTCCCCCAGCACATCGAGGGTCTGCGTGTATTCCCCATCCGCTTTCCGATACAGATCCAGACGCCGGGCAGGATCTTCAAGCCGACTGCTTTCGCCCAGAGCCAGAATGGCGTTGGCAAGATTTTCCTCCCGGAGACGCGCCATGGTGTCGATGGTCCGGTCCGCATCCGTGATTTCCTCCTCCGAAAAGACCCGGCTGTCATTCTGACGGTCTCGAAGTTCTTGAAACCGCCGGGTAACTTCCAGCAGCCCCTGGTCATGGCCCATGGCCCGGTTGAGCATCTGGTCGGATGCCAGCAAAGGCATCGTGGCGGAAACCGCCATCAGGATTGTCAGGTATATTTTCTTGTTCATGGGGACTCTCTCTCTTGCTCGGGGTTTTGAATACGCAGGTCCAGGGTAGTCCGTTGATCTTCCATATCCTCGCGGATATCCTGAATCATCATATGGGCGCCGATCAGTTCCTCGGCCAAAATCCGTTTCAACTCCTCCGCGGGGACCACCTGCAGGGTCACCGTCTCCGACCAGCCTTCATCCTCCGCGCGGTTTGGCGCGTCATCCCGCACACCCACCTGGAGTTGAAGATGCATCCCGGGTGTGAGGTCCAGTGTATCCGCCGCAAGCACGCCGTCGCGTTCGATCTCCGTGATCCCGCCGAAATCCCCCAGTGGGATGTCATGGACATGGAGCACCCGGGAGGGCTGGAGGACCGCGCCCTCATCTCCAAGAACCTCCGGCTGAATCAGGGTCGCGCGCAGGACCGCGTTGCGGAGGCCGAGATCATCGCGGGCACGGAAACGCCAGCGGATCAGGCTGCGCGGGGACAGGTACCCCCCCTGCCCGGGGGCAAGCATTTCCACGACCGGGGGGGTGTCCTCCAGCAGGGTGATGTGAAAATTGGCTCGACGCGGATTTTCGACGCCGCCCGCGCCCACCAGACGTATGGAGAAGCTGGTTGATTCGTCAATCTGCATCCCCTCGATTCGAAAGCCGTTTTCCGTGGACTGCAACTCATGCTCTTCCCCGGACAGCACCAGAATGCACCGCTCCACCTCTCCCTGGGTCTGCAGCGTCAAAGCAAAAGTTCCGCCTTTCCAAATTTGGAAGCTGGAGAGCGGTCGCCGCACGGGCCGGCGGTTCAGATAGGGGGGACTGTGCAGAAGCAGTTCTCCGGACAGCAGCACCGGAGGCACCAGCACCTTCACCGCACCTGCCGCCCCTCGGGCGTCCCCCAGCTCCGGATGGAAGGTGAAGGATTCCGTGGGGCGCTCCAACACCGCCTCGAAGCGGCCCGGCTCCTCGGGGTTCGGATTCAGGATCAGCTCGAACGAACGCCCGCGGCCATGGGACACCTTCAGCACCCCCTGCGCGGGCAGCACACCTTCGGCCTCGACAACAAAGTGGACATCCTCGTAGCGAGGCACCGTCTCCGGAGCACTCACGGAGATGATCACCGTGCGCGTTGGATACGGAACAGAAAGACCGATCGCGCGGCTGAAAAAGATGCTCATGGATGCCGGAGAGACCAAGTACCAGAGAAGATACAGCCCCAGCGTGGAACCAAAAAGTTTCCAGGAACGGATTTCCGAATCCTTGCGGTGCAGCTTCCAGCGGGTCGGATCAAATTCGTCTCCCGCGGCACGTTTGATGGCCTGCTCCCGCAACTCCGCCGACCCCGGCGTACGTCCCAGCAAGCCGAATTCGGTGGCGGACACGACCATGGACTGCAGTCCGCCGGGGCGGGTGCGCCGGGCGCGCCGTTCCACCTCCCGGGCCATTTGCTCCGCATCCGAGCAGCGCGGGATCTGCGCCCGTTGACGCCGCAGCATCCTCCCCCAGATGCCCACCAGGATTCCCAGCGTGAGCAGGACCCGCACCGGAGCGGGCAACTGTGTCAGCCGGTCGATCACAAACACGACGAAGAAACTGAACAAGGTGCAGGCCGCGAGAAAACGCAGGATGCTTCTCCAGTCCCGGCGCCGTGTCCGCCCGTAGGTGTGGCGGACCCGGTTTGTGAGGAGTTGAATGGTGGCGGTGCTGTCCATGGTTTAATCGAGGTGAGAGGCTTTTCGGAGGATCCACTCGGCGCTAAAAAGAATCAGAACGATGAGAAAGAGCAGGGTCGAATCCCAGAGACTATTTGCAAGACGGATGGACTCGCGGGGACGGCCCTCCAGCAGGGTGCGAAGCAGTTCGCTGACGGTTTCTTCCTCATAATACCCTCCTCCGGTCTGTTCCGCAATCTGCCGGAGCAAAGTTTCATGCAATTCTGCGTTCCGGAACTCACGCTGCCGGGTCATCACCCGCAGCTCCAACGGCGTGGCATTGAAGCGGTCCGGCAGGGATAGCTGCAACGTGCCCGCGGTTGCGGGAACGAATTCCGCGCGGTACATTCCCGTCCGCCCCGCGACAGGCAGCATCCCGATCTCCCGCCGCTCGCCGTCCAATTCCAGCGTCAACGGAACCTGTTCTCCGGTGTAGGGACTGAAGTCCGCGTTGCTGACCCGGGCGCGGATTTGCAAGCGTTCACCGATGTGCGCGGTTTCGTTCGCGGTGAGCAGCACCGACTGCGCCGCCTCGTTCAGCAAATGGGGCAACGCCAAATACTGCACGGCTCTTCCCCAGAAATCCCGGAAATACCGGTCTCCCACCTCCCGGCGCCAGCGCCAAGTGCTGTCAAAACCCATATACAGCACGGAGCCTTTCCCGTA
>PXAS01000392.1 GCA_003565815.1 PVC group bacterium | reverse complement strand
GGTCCGAGAAACCCGATGCGGGTCCCCGACTCGGGGATACCCTTAAGAACCCAGCCCTCAAATCCAACTCGTGACGACAAAATCACGTGGCCACGGGCCCCGAAAAAATGTGTATACTCGTTAGGGCTGCGCCCGGGGCTGAAAATATCACGGCCCTCCGGGCCTACTTGGACATCCGAATTCATTTCCCAACCCCAATTGGTGGGGGTGGGTGGAATCTCTCATAATGGGTGAAACCCGGTTCACCTGAAGGAGCCCTCCGTGATACAAACGGCAATCCGTCCCTTGTCGCGTAGCGACATTCGAGGCGTAGACGTGGATTTCAAAAGAAGATCCTTTGCTTGATTTTTCATCCACTTCAGGGCATGTTCTTGACATGAGCACAATTCTTTCACCAGAAATACAAGCCGTTGAAACCCAAATGTTGGCTTTGGATCCTCAGGAGCGCGCGCGTCTGGCAAGTCGTTTGATTGCAAGTTTGGATGACTTGAGTCCGGAAGAAACTGAAGTGCTGTGGGTGAGGGAAGCTCAACATCGTTATCAGGCGTACCGGAGCGGCGACCTTACCGCCCGTCCAATTGCCGAGGCCATGCAGGAGATTCGGTCTAAGTTGGCATGAAACCCTATCGACTTCTGGATAGAGCGGAAGCGGAACTGCTGGATGCCGCATTGTTTTACCAGGAAAAGGTTCAAGGGCTCGGTGGCGATTTTCTGGATGCCGTTGATCGTGCCTTTGATGAAATTCTGGAGGCTCCCGAACGTTGGCCCCTGATTGGCGAGGAGATTCGCCGTCACTTTGTTCGGCGTTTCCCATATTCGGTGCTTTATCGCGTGGATCCAGATGAAATCGTGGTCCTCGCCGTTGCTCACCATCGTCGACGCCCTTGGTATTGGAAATAAGTGGTTTGCAAACGCGCAGGAGATACCCAGAACTTTAGAGAGACCGTTAGAGGAAAAGATCAAGCCTGGGCGGGTCTGGATGCTTTTCGGTGCCCGCCGGGTCGGAAAAACGCTGCTGGTTCAGAACTCTTTGGCGAATCAGACGGATGAACGATGGTTTTCCGCACATGGCGAGGACAAAGATGTTGCCGAGCTGTTGTCTTCCCGTTCAGCGGACCGCTTCCGACAAGCCTTCGAGGCCTACGATGGCTTTTTCCTGGATGAGGCCCAATCGGTCCCTGATTGCGGGCTGGATCCCCGGCAACCGATAAAACAAAGAGAGGGCCAACGGCCCGACACGACGGTTTCCCGGTCCGTGAGGGCCGGGCTGGGATTGAGCCGGGCCCTTGGCCCTCCCACGCGGAATGTACCCCATCCCGGCCCTTACGGACCGGGCTGTGTTGAGCCGGGCCCTTGGCCCTCCCACGCGGAATGTACCCCATCCCGGCCCTAACGGACCGGCCTAGGATTGATCCGGGCCGTTGGCCCTCTCTTTGGTTGCGGGTTATGAGGGCCAAAGGTCCGATTCAACCTCAGCCCAGCCCGTGAGGGCTGGGTCCCCGGGTGTCGATAAAACAACGAGAGGGCCAACGGTCCGACTCGACGGTTTCCCGGTCCGTGAGTACCGGGCTGGGATTGAACCGGGCCCTTGGCTCTCTCACGCGGAATGTACCCCATCCCAGCCCTTGCGGGCTGGGAATGAAGTTCATTCAATGAATCGCGGGCCGTAGGTCCGCGCAAATCACCGACGCGCATAGGCCCCGGTAATCTGTGCGGACCTACGGCCCGCATCCACATGTACCTCTTACCGATACCCAGCCCGGACCTACGGCCCGAAATTCCCTGGAAAGATGTGTATACTCGTCCGGGCTGCGCCCGGGGCTGAAAATATCACGGCCCTCCGGGCCTATTTGGACATCCGAAAAAGCTTTTGACATCATTTTAATGTTCCATTAAATTACAAGCATGATCAAAACCCAAATTCAAGTACCCGAAAAGCAATATCAGGCGTTGCGCGAGTTCGCCGCGGAGCGGGAATGGTCCATGGCGGAAACCTTTCGACGAGGGGCGGAGCTTCTTTTGGAAATGTATCCGCATGTGACGCTGCAAAAAGGTCAGGTCTGGCAGCCGCCGGTCTCCGGAAACGTGGGCTGGAAAGGATTGGACGCCCACGCTTTGAAAGAAGTGCTCCGTGATGAGGCCGAACCCGTACTCCCGGCGGCCCGATGATCGGTCTCGACGCGAATCTGCTGCTCTACGCCTATGCGGAAGCGGCCCCGGAGCATGTGCCGGCCAGGCTCTTTCTTGAATCACTGGCTGAAAATCATTCGGTTGCGGTGAGCGAATTTACGCTGATGGAGTTTTATCTGCTCTTGCGAAACCCCGTTGTTTTGGAAAAGCCCCTGTCGGCGGAAGAAGCGGTGGCCGTGATCGGGTCGTATCGGTCACATCCTTGCTGGCGGATCCCCGGATTTCCCCCTTCAAGCAAGCCGCTGCATGACATGTTATGGTCCCTGGCCGGAAAATCCCCTTTCGCGCGCAGACGGATTTATGATGTCCGCACGGCATTAACCCTGCAGGCTGTGGGTGTCGATGAGTTCGCCACCGCAAATGTGAAAGATTTCAAAGATTTGGGATTCAAAAGGGTATGGAATCCTTTGTTGCTTCCTCAGCCAACATCAAGCCGCTGACACTCCGGAATGGACTTTTCCGTTGCGCGTGCTTCACTGTGGCTCATGAAAATTTACAACTGTCACACCTCGACACCGTTTCAGCCGGAAATCTTCCGTTCTCCTCCCGCGATCTGCCGCGGTGCGCCGTTCTGGTCCTGGAACGGACGGCTGGAGAAGGATCGGCTGTTCCGTCAGTTGGACATGCTCGCGCGGATGGGCATGGGCGGCGCCACCGTGCATGTGCGGACCGGTCTTTCCGAACCGGCCTATCTCTCGGAGGATTTTTTGAATCTGGTGCGGGACTGCGCCGATTACGGGGAGCAAAAGGGACTGCTGACCTGGCTGTATGACGAGGACCGCTGGCCTTCGGGCTTTGCCGGTGGGTTGGTCACCCGGGATCCGGCCTTCCGCGCGCGCTCGCTGCGGCTGACCCGTTCGCCCTGCGCGCCGGGAGAGTCCCGTCCGCTTCCCGCTCACCACCATACGCCGGTCCCCGTGAAGGAGAGGCGTTTTGCCGCCGCCTGGGCGCTCCAGTTTGATGCTCAGGGGCAATTGTCCGCGTGTCGGCGCATGGCGGAGGCGGATCGTCCCGCCGACGGCGAAACCGGGCTCTGGGCTTATGTGGAGGTTTCGCCCTGCACCTCCTGGTTCAACGGTCAGGCTTATGTGGATACCCTGAACCCCAAAGCGATTCAGCGCTTCATCGAAGTGACCCACGAGGCCTACGCGAACACCCTGGGCGAGCGCCTGGGCCGCTGCGTGCCGGCCATATTTACCGACGAACCGCTGTTCCGCAACATGGTCCGTCCGGCGTCCGCCGACAGCACGCGGGACCGGTTTCTGTCCTGGACGGATGATTTGCCGGAGACATACCGGGCCGCATGGAGCGAGGATCTGTTCGATGTCCTTCCCGGGGTTCTGTACGACCGCGCCGACGGCGGGTCGGCCCGCGACCGCTGGCGCTTCAAGGACCATCACACCGAACGCTTTGTCACCGCGTTCGCGGACCCATTGGGGGCCTGGTGCGAAGGTCACGGCATTGCCCTCACCGGACACCTCATGGGGGAGGAATCGCTGCTGAGCCAAACCACCTGGGTGGGCGACGCCATGCGCAGTTTTCGGAGCTTCCAACTCCCCGGCATCGACCTGCTCTGCGACGCGGAGGAATACAGCACCGCCAAACAGGCCCAGTCCGCCGCCCGGCAGTACGGCCGCCCCGGCTGTCTCAGCGAACTCTACGGGGTCACCAACTGGACCTTTGATTTCC
>PXAS01000461.1 GCA_003565815.1 PVC group bacterium | reverse complement strand
TGCACTGAGTTATGGGAATGGTAACAGTCCCCCTGTTACCCCCATAATCGCCGAAGGTTTTCGAGTTTATTCCACAAACCACTCAAGTGCACCCTTCGGAGTTCGCTTGGTTAAGGGCTAGCTTCCGCAGCTGGGCGGTGCTTACAGTCGAAGCGGAGGGCAACGCCCATCCTAGTGCAAGGCCCCTGGTACTACGGATGGGCCGACATTCCACGTGACAGAAGCTGTCACGCGTGCGATCCATATGTCCTTGAGATGTCGGAGATCACGTTTAGAAGCAACGCATTTCCACGGGACGAACACAGTCCAAGCCCTGCCAAGTTCCCGGAATTCGACGATTACGATTACAGTCCGCCTCAGGGTGCCGTTCGCAACTGGCCCGATTTTGTCGCTCTTGTTGTCCATGAATTCTTGCACTTTTGTGTCGGTCCTCACGGGGATACGCTTGGCCGACCAGACGCGAGGGATTTGGGTATTGAATATATCCGGAACTGCGGTTGGTGATGTCCGCCAATGATAACTGTTACCACACGCACATGACCTGACGATGCCTGACACATACACCTGCAATCCTCAGGCGTCCTTTCAGCCTGCGGCTGAGACAGTGATCGTGACTTGGTATCCGCGTTAGACACACAAGGGAAACACTCATGGTGAACGGGAACTGCATCCTCCGTATCGGGCACGCTGGCACTGGCACGCGATGTGTTCAGCGCAGGGCAAGCATAGCGGTATCGACTGCGGGAGCGCACTTACGATGTGTTTCGCGGTGTCCTGTTTGGTGGAGAGTGGCATTCTGCGTTGGCGTGCTGTCAGTACCCATGTTCACGTGGATGTCACCAGCGCTAGGGCGCGCAGCGGAAGATTGGAGTGTGGCATTAGCGAAGGGGTACGTCGAGGACGACTCCAAACCGCTTGCAAAGTTTCTAAAACACTGGCAGCAGGTGTCGGAGCCGATAGCGGAGGATGTCCTTCTGAAGAAGCCTGCGTTGGAGCAAGCGATCTACGAACTTTACCAGGCGTTCTACAGGCCTCCGACTCGCCATTACAAGGAATGTCGCTATGTGATTGTCCAGAACTCGGTCGAGATTGTCCTAATGGATTCGGATCTTGACGATGTGGTCGGCAACACACGGCCCTGGCCGCAACCTGCATTTCCCGCACAAGTGAGCCGCTTCGTGCTAAAGGATTTTCGGCCATCGTTGCAGTTCGACGGTAAACACATTCTCTATCTCGACGAATTCCATTTGGCGTCGATGCTCGGCTTCCTCACCGACGGCGATGAATACTGGGTAGAATGGAAAGGGCGGAACGAGGACTCCGAGAGCCCGGAGCGAATGAGGAGGTTGGAGTATCTGAACTCCATGCTTCACATATTCCCGGGACATCGGGGCCGTGGATGGCATTTCGAAACGCACCCGTACGTTTACGCGATCTACCTTAGTTCTGATCAAGAGCGTGCTATCGTGCAATTTCGCGTATACTATTCCGGAGGCGAAGCAATCATGGAGCGATTGAACGGTCGATGGCAATTGACGGGAATTCTCTGGAATTGGGCAGAATGAGTCGTTGCTGAGGGCACGGGAAGGGCGAAGAGCAGTGTCAGGGACAGCGCCGGGCAAAACCGGTACGGGCGAGGGGTTGAGTTGCCCACAACAGAAGCTTCGCGCTCTCGGCCGGATCCTGACAGGGGCAAGGCGATATGAGGGCTGACGATACACCTCAGCCCGTGTTCGACGCCGCGGCGTCCGAGACCCCGCGCATGGGTAGCAGCGACAAAGTGAACCTGAAAATGGCCGGTTGGAGCACGTTTCGAACGACATGCTGCTGCATACCATAGGAGGGACCAATGGACACAGAGTTTTTGGAGAGGAGAAATTCGATGGCGCGCGACGTGTTGACCCTACTGATCGCGGCGCTGCTCGTTGGCTCGACCCAGTCGCACAGCGCCGATGAATCGCGGCCCGCACCGGGGACGGTGGCCGAACGAAGTACGGCTCTAGCCGAAATCGGCGAACTCGGAGCCGTTGTGACGAAGGACTCCGACGGCCGTGTCATTGCGG
This sequence comes from PVC group bacterium, assembly GCA_003565815.1. Taxonomy (GTDB): domain Bacteria; phylum Verrucomicrobiota; class Kiritimatiellia; order SS1-B-03-39; family UBA6053; genus PXAS01. The sequence continues at coordinate 1,829 of PXAS01000461.1, read as the reverse complement.
TCGACCTGCAAAACACGCAGGTCACGGATGTTCGATTGGAACATCTCAAAGACTTCACCCGGCTCCAGTTGTTGGACCTGTCGCACACCGCTGTCAGCGACGACGGATTGGCTCATCTCAAAGGGTTGCGTCAACTCCGCGTGCTGCGCTTAGGTCACACGCCAGTGACGGGCCGCGGGCTATCGCACCTCAAGCCTTTAGCCCAACTCGAGGAGTTGGATCTAGCCGGAAGCTGGATCGACGACACCGCGTTGGAACACGTCGGAGCGTTGCCCCAACTCCGAAGGCTGAACGTTCATGATACCAAGGTGACGGACGCCGGATTGGAGCATTTGAGCGGGCTGGTCAAACTCGAAAGCCTGAATGTGCGATACACCAAGGTGACGGACGCTGGATTGGAGCATGTGAGCGGGCTGGTCAAACTCGAAAGCCTGAATTTGCGATGCACCAAGGTGACGGGCGCGGGATTGGAGCACCTGAAACGCTTGACCCAACTCCAGGCATTGGATCTGTCCGACAATGCCATTCGTGACGACGGATTGACTCACCTCAAGGGCTTGCGCCACCTTGAGGTGTTGCGCCTGCGACGGGCGAGCGTGACGCGCACCGGATTGGCGCACCTTGAGGGGGCGACCCAACTGCGCGAGTTAGACCTCAGCTACAATAACCTGCTAGACGAATGGGCGGGCAAGTTGGGATTGGAGCATCTCAGCGGGCTAGTCCAACTCGAAAACCTGAACCTGCGATACACGAGGGTGCTCAGCGCGGAGTGGAAACACCTGAAACGATTGACCCGGCTTCAGACATTGGATCTGTCCAACAACGCCATTGGTGACGAGGGATTGGCTCACCTCAAGGAATTGCGCCAACTCCAGGTGTTGCGCCTGCGTGAGACACGAGTCACGGGCTCTGGCTTGGCGCATCTCAAAGGGGCGACCCAACTGCGAGAATTGGACCTCGGGGACAGCAGAGCCAACGACGCCGGCTTGCAGCACCTGAAAGCTCTCCCCCAGCTTCGAACGTTGAATCTTCAAAGAACCCGCGCCCGGGTGACCGACGCCGGAATGGAACATGTCAGCGAGCTGGTGCAACTCGAAGCCTTGAATCTGTGGGACACGACGGTAACCTGCGCGGGGCTTGAACACCTCAAAGCGTTGCGGAACCTCCGAGAACTCAACCTGGACAGTGCGCGCATCACGGATGCCGGTTTGGCTCACCTCAAGGGCTTGACTCAACTCGAAACGCTGAATCTGCGGTATGCGAAGCTGGGCGACGACGGATTGGAGCACCTCAAAGCGTTGCGGAACCTGAAAGTGCTCGACCTCAGGAACACGGATGTCACGGACGCCGCTTTGGCTCACCTCAAGGGCTTGACTCAACTCGAAATGCTCGCACTCGAGGGCCCGAGCATAACGGACGTCGGGTTGGAGCATCTCAAGAGGTTGACTCGCCTCCGAACGCTGACCCTGTATGCCACCCGGGTTGACACGGGACTGAAGCATCTCCGCGGGATGACCGAACTCCGAACGCTAGATTTGAACATGTCATGGGTCACCGACGCCGGACTGGCGCATGTCGGCGAGCTAACGCAATTGGAATCGCTGGACTTGGCTTTCACAGGGGTCACCGACGCCGGACTCGAGCACCTTCAGGGGCTGACCCGACTCCGAGAACTCAACCTCTTGTGCGCGACAGACGTGGCCGACCGCGGACTGGCCCATATCGAGGGCCTGACTCAACTGTCGTGCCTAGACCTGAGGGGCACCTCGGTGACCGACGCCGGACTGACACACTTGAAGGGGCTCACCCAACTGCGCTGGCTCGAACTG
>PXAS01000476.1 GCA_003565815.1 PVC group bacterium | reverse complement strand
CAAAAGGACCCTTTTATGAAAACACAGACACAGACAAAAAGAGGCTTCACCCTGATTGAAATGTTGGTGGTCATCGCCATCATCGCCATCCTGGCCGGCCTCTTGTTTCCGGCCATCACCAGAGCCTTGGAAGTCGCGAAACGGAACAAAGCCGGCGCCGAGACCCGATCCATTTCCTTGGCCATCACCCAGTTTTATTCCGACTACAACTATTTGCCCATGCCCTTGGACGCCCAAGGCGGAAATGACAGTCACGTCTTGTCCGGTCCCGGGTCACAGGCTGTGATCCAAATCCTCATCGCCGAGGATGCAGGCGACAACAGCGATCATCAGCTCAATCCCCGGCGCACCGTGTATCTGCAAATGGAAAACGCCACTTCCAGTGGGGAGGCCCTCGATCCCTGGGGGGTTCAGTATCACATGGTGCTGGACTACAATTGGGACGGGATCGTGGTATATCGAAGCAATTCCTACCGGACCAGGGCTCTGGTGCTCTCTTCGGGACGTAGCCGGGATTTGAACAATCACCAAGACAATATCGCCAGCTTGAATTTGCAGGACTGAGCGCTTGGCCACCCCGAGCCGAAAACATTCCTCGATGACGTGCGGGTTTGATTTGGATGAAAACATCCAAGCGTTTCGCCTGAATTTTTATCCCGAAGTGGCGGATGAGCAGTGGACGGATTGGCGTTGGCAATTGCGTCACCGCATCCGCGATCTCGAAGGCGCGGAACGGATTTTCAAGCTGACGGCGTCCGAGCGGGAAGCCATCCGTCGTCGGACCGGCATGTTGCCCCTCGGCATCACCCCGTATTATGCGGCGCTGCTCGATCCCGAAAATGAAGCCGCCCCGTTGCGCCGCACCAAAATTCCCACCCTGGCCGAATTCGAACGTTCCGGGGACGAATGCGAAGATCCCCTGGGCGAAGACGCGCACAGTCCGGTTCCGGGGCTGGTGCATACCTATCCCGACAAGGCCCTGTTTTTGGTCACCGATTTTTGTGCCACCTATTGCCGGTACTGCACCCGGGCGCGCATGGTGGGCGGAGGAGAGTTCCTGCCTGAAAAACGGATGTGGGAGAGAGCCCTGGACTATCTGAGGGCCCACACGGAAATTCGCGACGTGCTTCTGAGCGGCGGGGATCCGTTGATTCTATCCGACGAGCGCTTGGAATGGATTTTGTCCCGTCTGTATGAAATTCCGCACATCGAATTCCTCCGCATCGGCACCAAGGTCCCGGCGGTGCTGCCCTATCGCATCACTCCGGAACTCCTGGGCATTCTCAAGAAATACCCGCCGCTTTTTTTCAGCATTCACTTCACGCATCCCGATGAACTGACCGCCGAAGTGCGCCAGGCCTGCAATCGACTGGCGGACGCGGGCATTCCCACCGGAGGCCAAACGGTCCTGCTCAAAAGGGTGAATGACGACCCCGCGACCATGAAAGCGCTGAACCTGGGTCTGTTGCGGGTGCGGTGCAAACCCTATTACCTGCATCAATGCGACCCCATTCAAGGCAGCGCCCATTTCCGAACGACCGTGGACAAGGGCCGGGACATCATTCGCGCCCTCCACGGTCACACCACCGGATATGCCGTGCCCACATACATGGTCGATACCGCCGGAGGCGGCGGAAAAGTCCCGGTGGGACCCGATTACGAGCAAAAACGAGAGGGCGATTACCTTATCCTTGAAAATTATCAGGGCAAAATCACCCGGTATTGGGATCCTTCCCAAAAAAACAAAGATTGACGTAAGAAACGCGATGTGCACCCTACAAATTTGGTAGGTTGCATATTTTTTATGCCTACTTGTAACAACACGACGACAACACAACCCCCAGATGGAGAATGACCGAATGAAATCAAAACTGACCCTGATCGTTGCCCTTTCCGCTTTTGCCGGATTCGCACACGCCGGTGCGGCATGTTGCCCCGCGAAGGCCAATGCCGAAACTGAAACCTCTGAAAAAACCGAAGCCGTGGTTCAAGTGGCTTCCGTGGGCGTTTCCGGCGCCGTGGTCGTGGCCTCCGCGCCCGATGCGGCAAAACCCGCCACCTGCGAAGTGGCCAAAGCTTGCGATGCCACTGAAGTCGCCAAGGCCGAGTGCGACAAAAAAGCCGAGTGCGACAAGGCCAAAGCTTGCGACAGGGCTGAAAAATGCGATGCCACCGCCGAGGCGGATGCGAAATGCGACGCGGGCAAATGCACCGCCGAAGGCTGAGTATCAGATAAAACTGAACTTCGTTGAGAAGCCCGTGAACGATCCGGTCCCCCGGAAACGTTCACGGGTTCTTTTTTTGCGTTCGGGTCTTGCATTTCGGCGAATAAATAGGATAAATCACATCCAATATGATTCATCCATCCCTTTTTCATGGCATTCCCCCCATTCCGACAGGAGTTTTTTTATGTGGGACGTAATTGTGTACGCCGTTTTGTTTATGTTGGGACTTGGGGGGATTTTGGGGGCGATTCTTGCCCTGGCCTCCAAAAAATTAGCGGTCCGGGAAGACCCCCGCATTGATCGGGTCGAGGAAATGTTGCCGCATGCCAACTGCGGGGCATGCGGATTTCCCGGATGCCGTCCCTTTGCGGAAGCGGTGGTCAAGGGCGATGCGCCTCCGTCAAAATGTTCCGTGAATACCGCCGAAGGCACCGCGGATATTGCCCGATTTCTCGGGGTGGATGCGGGCACCACCGAAAAACGGGTGGCCCGGCTGGCCTGTCAGGGCGGAAGCAACGTGGCCCGCTTCAAGGCCGCCTATACCGGAGAACCCACCTGCCGGGCCGCGGTCGCGGCGGGCGGGGGCGGCAAAGCCTGTTCCTGGGGCTGTTTGGGGCTGGCGGACTGCATGAAATCCTGCACCTTCGACGCCATCCACATGGACGAACATGATTTGCCGGTGGTGGATGTGGACAAATGCGTGGCCTGCAATGACTGCGTGGTGGCCTGTCCGCTGGATTTGTTTTCCCTGCAGCCGATCAGCCGCAAACTTTGGGTGGCCTGCAAAAGTTTGGCCGAAGGGGACGAAGCCCTGGCGGAATGCGAAGTGGCCTGTACAGCCTGCGCGCGCTGTGCCGCCGACGCGGCTCCTGGACTCATTGCCATGAAAAACAATCTGCCCGTGGTGGATTACCGTAAAAACCATTTGGCCTCGAAAATGGCCATTGAGCGCTGTCCCACGGGTGCGATCGTCTGGTTGGAGGGGGGGGAAGTCCTCAAAGGCGCGTCCGCCAAAAAAATCATCCGCAAGGAACCCTTGCCGATCATCCCGGACGAGCCCTAACCACCGATCCCCTTGCTGATAAGGAACCACGGATCTATATGGGGAAAAACAACCACTGAGCACACTGAGGCTTGGGTTGGGGAGGGGTTGCGGGGAAAACAACCACGGATCGACACTGATGGGCACGGATTTTTATGGGGGCAAACAACCACTGATCACACTGATGGGCACTGATGCTTGGGTTGTCGGAAACGTAGATCGGCAGTCCCTTGCCGTTAAGCCTGCCGATTAGGAACCACGAATCGACACGGAAATTTTCGTGTGGAATTACCAGTTGAAATGGGTTTTTGAAAGAAGCGTTCCAAGTCCCGGCTTCAGGGCCTGTTGATTTATTCAACCACTGAGCACACTGATATGCACTGATGTAGAGTGACAGGTAATAATTAACCATAAATATTTTATTATCAGTGTTAATCAGTGATATCAGTGGTTGAATTTTCTTCTTCGCAAATAAATCAACAGGCCCTTCAGCCGGTTCCAGAAGCCTCTTCAGGGGCGTTGGTTCAGCACCAAGTCCCGCGGACGGGGGCTGAAGCCCCCTTGGGAACCGGATAAATCCGGGACTCGGAAGCTAATTGCAGACGGGGACTGAAGCCCTCTTGGAACCGGAT
>PXAS01000200.1 GCA_003565815.1 PVC group bacterium | reverse complement strand
ATCCCGTGCCCGCGCCCCGCATGATGACCCTGCAGAGCCAAACGCCCGCCTTCCGGGTCCTGCTGGATCACGCCGATCCCGAAACCCTGTCCGGGCGGGTGGACTTCGGTCCCGAAACCACCCCCGGCCCTTTCACGGTCTGGCGACACGACAGCGGCATCCCCAACGGATGGGAAACCCTGCCGGGCGACTGGTTTCCGGTCCTCTGGGAACGCGACCGAGGTACAGAAGCGGAATGGGAGTTCGCGGTGGACGCCACCGACGCGGGAAAGGAGCACCCGCTCTTTCTCCGCGCCACACTCGGGATGGTGGACAGCGATCAGGACGGCATGGATGACGGCTGGGAACTCTGGCATTTCGGCGAGTTGGTTTCCCCCACAGGGGACGAAGACGGCGACGGCCTCAGCAATCTGGAGGAATACCTCCACGGCACCGACCCCAACAACCCCGACACCTCCGGTGACGGCATGAGCGACGGTGAGGCGGTTGCCCTCGGCCTCGATCCACTCCGCCCCAACCACCCCGAAGTTGGCTTGCGGGTTTGGATTCGCCACGATTTCTAAACGATCTATTCAGTATTTTAAAATGGAGCTAACACAAATGAACAAAAATCTCCTCCTCCGTTCATCAAGAAAAAGTCTGATTTTGGTCCTCCTTTTTCCGCTGCTCGCCCCTGCGGAAACCACTGAGGAAAACGCCAAAGAACGCCCTCCACCCGGGGCGAATGCCCCCGAACAACGGACGAGCTTGAAGCCTGTTCTTGCACCTGCACCGGCCATTCACCGCTCCCAATCTGAAATCCGGGTGGCTCCTTATTCCCGGCACGCCTCCGACGCCGTGGAGCAACCCGGGGACATCCGCTTGCATCCTCCGGGAGGCGCAGGGCTTCATACGCGGGAAGCTCCGCCCGCGATTTTGCCCGCTTCACGAATTAAAAATGGGACTCCCCCCCAAACGGAGGCGCCGTGATGCGTAAATTCCTCTCCGCGATCCTGGTGGTTCTCAGCTTGAACGGGGTTCTGTTTGCACAGGGACCGCAACAACGCCCCAACATCGAGTCGGTGCAACGGGCCCTGCAGGAACGGCACGAGCGTTTTTTCCAAGCCGCGACCGTATTCGGACTCATTGAGAATGCCGAGCCGCATCTTATTTTCCCGCCCAGGATCACCGACGGGGCACAGCCCGGACCCTATCCCCCGGACGGATTTTACGACGCGGACCTGTTCGTCCCGGCCACCGGACGCGTCAACAACCAGGCCGTGGGCGAACTCATTGTGGATTTGGTGGAAAAATTCGCCACCATCGACAGTTGGTTCGACACGGGGGGGCAAAGCTGGGGGAGCCAATGGGTGCATCCCGCCTGGCACGGGGGGCTTGAGGGACGCGACGCGACCAATGGCCACACGCGCGTGGTTCTTTCCCTCACGGACATTTATCCGGTCCTGGGCACCAACCCGGAGACCTTTTCTGTAGGCCGCGGCAACTATCTCACGGTATTCAACCACATGGCTTCCATTCTTGAGAACATGGAAGTCATGAGATTCACGCTCGGAAACAACGCCACCCTGGAAAACCCCGTCTCCCGTCGCGACGGTACCGCAGTCAATCTCGCGGGAACCTGCGCGGACACGAAGACGCTTGCCCAAAGCGCTTTTGACAACGCAACGCCGCAACCGATGCCCAACCCGGAGAATTTCACCGTTCCTTTCCAACGCGCCCAAATCCTGAAATTTGAAGAGGGGGGCGGCGGAACCGAGAACTGGGAAGCGGAGCTGATGGCCATGGAGGGCCGGTGGTCTGTGAACCTGTCCCCCCTGTCTGCGGTGCCGGGCTCCGTCCGTGTGTACGGGCGTCTCCAGGCCCGCGCGGAAGCCACCGTCGATGTGGAGGAGTACCTGGAGGCGGATGACGCGCCCCACGACCGCCTGGACAAGTGGTTTGCGATTGATACTTTCTCCCTGTCCGGAGGGGCAACCTGGCTCTCTCCGCTCTTCGCGGCCCACGCGGACACCGGGTTTGCGATCCCCTGTCCGGAAACGGCGGGAGAGGCCAACCGCAACGAATTCGGCTGGATGCTCGGGGGCGTGGCGCTTGTGAAACCCGCATGGACCCATTTTCCGTCAAAGGTTCTGATCCAGCACGGGGAACCTTGTGTGCCCTGCGCGGATGTCGCGGGACTCTGCGCGGTGCTCTCCTTTGGCAGTTTGGATTACGCAATGGGCCTTGGCTCCACCTCGCGTGGCCAAGCAGGAGCCCTCCACCTGCGGAACCAGACCATCTCCCACCTGACCGCCAGTCCCCTGGAACTCACTGTCAGCTTGGCCGGGGACCAGGCCACCGTGATCCGGAACACGAGCTTTGACAACGCCATCCGCCAGGTGGTCACCGAACAAACCCTCGTGGACGTGGAGGTGACTGCACCCTACCGGGAATACGTCGTGCGCTACTACGACAGCGCCTCGAAAGGGCCGCTGGTGGACGGGGTTCACCAGCCCGATCCCGCCCTGGCTTTCAAAACCATCACCGTCTCCAACCCCGAACCGCCCATGTTCTCTGTGGAGGCAACGATTGACCTGGATGTTAGTGCTCAGAATATGCACAGTCCCGGGCACGGTTTGCCCGGCGGTTATATCTTCGTCGCGATGTTTGACGGGGACGGACCGGAGTTGCCCACCTTCGGGTTGGCGGGCCGCTTGCGGCGGGGCGATACCAGGTATATCTACGCCCCCGATGCGAACAACATCCGGCACCTTTATCAGACCCCCACGGGTCAATATCACATCGACTGGATTCTCGACGCACCTGAAGGCCAAACCCTCACCCTGACCAGTGCGTTCCCTTTCGGTCAAATCCAAATCACCGAGGACACGGGCACCCGCCAGCGAACGAAGCTCTACAGCGCCCAGGTGGATGACCAAACGAACGAACACGACATCACCCTGCTGGACGATCAGGACGGTCGCCTGCGCTTCCACCGCAGCGTCCGCGTGAATGATCCCAACGACCCGGATGCCTATTCCATCACCCGTAGCGAGGAGGACGGCCAGGGGAACGTCATCCGCAAAACCGAGACCCACTACCGTGTATTCCCTTGGAATGCATCCGGGTCCTCCGCCCGCCAGGACCAGGCCGAAATCACCGCCGTCATCGAGGACCCCGACGGCGAGGCCCTCACCACCTTGTACAGCTATTATGACGAAAGCATTGCGGCACAGGGCGACAACTACGCCCACCTGAAATCCGTGCAATACCCCGACGGCTCTTGGGTTGCCTATGAATACGACGAAAACTTCAACGTCTCCACCATTCACCGTCCCCACCTCGACAGTCCTCTGTCGTTCGATCCGGGCGCCAACCACGTCACCACCATCACCCACGGCGCCATCCCCGACCTCGACGGGGACGGCGAACCCGAACGACTGCTCACCCGCGAAGTTCACGTGCTCGGCGATCTCGTGTCCAGGCGCTTTGAGATCACCCATTCTTCCACCGACAACGGCTTCACCCATAAAGTGTACCGTCGCGCCACGCGGCCCGACGCCACGTGGGAATCAACCCACAACCTCAGCGACGAGCACTGGCACAATTTCGACGGCGACTTCAACGGCGAGCCCGCCAAAATCCTGCGGGTGGACGGCACCCTCGTCCTCTACGAACGTTCGCTGGACCCCGCCACCGGCGCCCTCACCACCATCGTCCGCGAGGGTGCGCCCAACCCGGCCAAAGACGAAGTGATCGACGGACTGCAAAGCACCCTCGTGCGCACCGCCCTCGGCGGAACCGCCTCCGAAACGATCCTCGACATTGCCTCCGGGCTTGTGCTTTCCCACAACCACACCCCGTCCGAATCCTTCGACGAACTCGGACGCCCCCTGGAAATCCACCACCTCGACGGCTCTTCCACCACCTTCGTCTACAACGACTGTT
>PXAS01000232.1 GCA_003565815.1 PVC group bacterium | reverse complement strand
CGTTGACATTGGCAATAAAGACGGATGATTTGATCATTACCACATTGACCTTGCTAAAATGGAGGTTTGGGGATTGCGAGCCACCACAGGGCAAAGGCCGCAAAGGCGTATTGCAATGACAGTGCTCCCGTGATAGAATCATGCCATGAAACCCAGTGTTTACATCGAAACGTCTGTTGTGAGTTATCTGACAGCCAGACCCTCAAAAAATCTGGTCGTGGCCGGCCATCAGGCCGGGACTCGTGATTTCTGGGCAAAATTGCTGGAATTCGAAGCGTTTATCTCTGAATTAGTGGTGGAGGAGGCAGGAAAAGGTGATGAAATCGCAGCAGAGTCACGGTTACGTGAGTTGGACGGGATTGAATCACTGGAAATCGATCCTGAATGTAATGAACTGGCAAAACATTTGGTGCGTGACGGCGCTGTTCCCGCTGAGTACGCCGAAGACGCACTCCACATCGCCATTGCGGCCGTGCATGAAATCCAGAGCATTGTGACTTGGAATTTTAAACATATCAACAATCCTGTGACGCGTGGTCGCATTCGAACTTCCGTGATGAAGCAGGGGTACACCTGTCCGGAAATTTGCTCTCCGGATGAATTTCTTGGAGATGAAGATGAATGATCCCATTGTTGCTGAAGTGCGAAAATACCGGGATGAACACGCCCGGAAATTCAATTATGATTTAGACGCAATTTGCGCCGATCTTGTCGCAAAACAAGAAAAGAGGGGACGAAAGATTCGGCGGCGAGATAAAGCGTCAACCATTGGATCCACGCCACCTCGCAAGCTCAGGACGTGATCCCGGACGTTAACTATCCAATCATGAAAAACGAAAGCTTCTACATCAAACTCCTGATTATTGGAATCTTGTTTTGTCTCGCAGGACCCATTTGGGCGCATACTGAAGAAATAATGGCGAAACGTCGGTTTGAGAGATTATTTCTGAATATGAGTGCTCATGAAAATGTTGAGCTATCATATCGATGATTTGGATTTCGGTTCTGTTATTCTAGGGAAATTTAATGGAAACAGGAAGGGGTTATGGTGTTGCTCCATAGGAGCGGCTATGGTGGGTGTAAGTTTGTTCGGTTTATCCAGGGTTCAAAAGAATCGTTTCGACAAAATTGAGAAGCTTATAGTGACAAGTCTTCAACAACCTGGCAGAACCTTTTCGACGGATATTGAAACCGAGAATCTAATTCCTTGGCAAGAGATAATGAACGATGAGTTAACAGAGACTGAAAGAACGATTCTCTTTCAAATGGAAAATGCAGGTCGCCATGATGGTTTGTTTCAGGCTTTTTCTTTCGGATTGCCTTGTTTCTTAATTATAGTTTTGAGCTTTAAATTCGATTATTTTCTCGGTGTTTTCGCTGGCATATTCACATATATGGCAATAAGACTGTGGTTTGTACTTAAACAAGATGCCATGACGCCTCAGATGAGTTCAGCAATAAAGAAAATCCGAGCAAAAAGTCAACTAACAGTCTCACCGAATCCTCCTACGTCGGGTCAGGTGGACTGAGGCGTTATGAAAGCCAGACTTACCATTTCCTACTTGATCCTTTTGATGTCCCAGGGTTTGTGGGCGACGACACAGACGGGGATTTGATTTTTCTGGATGGTGACTTGCGCAACATTTCAGGATTTCGGGTTTCCAGTATCTTGAAGCCAAACTTGTCCGATCCCGAGTCGGAAAAGCCTGGATCATCCATGAGCCTCAGACTTGATTCATATGCACGCCTCGTGGGAGACGATGGATTGGTCAATCAAGAGGGAGGCTATCAGCGTTTGGGCAATCTTTACATGCCGCTTTTCACCCGCCACGCGAAACCTTTGACAAAACCGCCTTCAAATTGAGTTCTGGAGTTCAGGTCGGAAGCGGTCTGATTTTTTGGGGCCACCTGCTTGATCCGTGAACATTTCGTGGTATTGATTCATATGTCATGTTCCCGTTTCATCTTCTTGGTTGTCGTTGGTTGTGCTTGCGGCATGGGCATTTACTTTTGGACGGCAAATGAGCACGGGGAAACGGCTTTGCAGGATCCCGCCGTTGTGGGGCGCGAGGTGGATATTCCCGAGAGGGAAGCACCTCGGGGGGCGCCCACGGCACTTCCCGGGAATTCGGAGCCGGCGGTACAAGGCGAAACGGAACCTTCAAAGCCGGGCCCGGGTTTGGCCGGACCCGGTGAGCAGGAACGGGAAATGCATTCTCATGTGATCCGCTCCCGTCGCGGGCGTTGGGAACCCTCCCTGGCCGAGAGGGGAAGAAGATTTCAGGCCGGGGAAGAACGGTCTTTTCCGCTTGAGTTTTTCGAGGGGGAGTCGCATGTCATCGAGGTTGGACATTTCACCGAACACCGTCTGGGTGGTTCCGTTCTGCGGGGAGAAGTCGCGGGATTCCCCGGCAGTCTGGTCAGTCTTGCCTCCGTCAACGGGCATCAGGCGGGGTCGATTCACATTCCCGGCAAAGGATTGGTCTATGAAATCCGCCCGGGCCCGGATGGGACGACGTTGTTCAGTGAAATCGACGCCGCCGCCCTGGGTGACTGCCTGACCTGCCTGGAACCGGATCGCTTCACTCCGCCACCGGGACCATTTCCCCAACCCGTCGCCCCGCCCATCCCATGAAAACACGCCTCAACGCTTCGTTACGTTTCCGGACCCTTCTTTTGCCTCTGCTTTTTCTGGCCGCGTCCCCGCTTCGGGCTTCGGCCGCCGAACCCATCCGGATCGATATCCTGGTGGTGTACACCCCGGCGGTCAAAGCCTTCTATGAGGGAGAAAACGGGGTCGTTGCCCACGTTCTGGCCACCTTTGAGGGAAGCAATGCGGCGCTGGAAAACAGCGACATTCCAATGGTCTGGAATGTGGTGGGGATTGAGGAGGTCCCTTACGTGGAGAGTACCGTCAATTTCTCGTTTGATCTGGATCATTTGCAGAATCCCTCTTCGGGTGCCTTGGACGAGGTTCATGCCATGAGGGATGCCTACGGCGCCGATCTGGTGAGCCTTTTCCGGCGGGGAAGAGTGGGTGGAACTTCAGGTCTAGCCTATCGCTTGGATGGTCTTTCACCCCAAGAGAACTTTGGTTTTAGTGTGGTGGCGGACGAGACCGCCCTGAATGGTTTCACCTTCGCCCACGAGATTGGGCACAATTTGTCCTCGGGGCATCATCGAGGCGATTCCAGCGGGGGGAATCCGGAGTTGAACACCTCCTTTGGCTATCGGTTTGCCGGCACTGACGATATTTCCTACCGGACCATCATGGCGACTGGACTTGATCATATCCGCATTCCGCATTTCTCCAATCCGAACATGTTTTTTGCCGGAACAGCCACCGGTGTGCCCGGGAGTGATCCGCAGGCGGCCGACAATGCCACCTCGTTTCAAAGTGTCGGGGTCCAGGTTGAAACCTTCCGCGCCGCCCAACCCGCTTTCCCGGAAATCATCGCCGACCCGCGGGGAACCACTTTGGTGACCGGCAGTCCGTTGAAGCTGGAAACCTTGGTGAAGGGATTGCCCCCGTTGAGCGTCAGCTGGTATGCCGGGCAGAGCGGTGATTTGAGTTCTCCGGTGGCGAACGCGGAGGAGAGAATTTTACAGATCGATTCCGTTACCGCCACCCAGAGCTTTTGGATGCGGGCGGAGAATGACGATGGGACGGTCAGCAGTGGCGCCGCCAGGGTGGTGGTGGTGCCTCCTCCCGCCGGGCCTCATACGCTTCAGGTTGAGCAGCCGACGGCGGGGAGCGGTTTTGCGGTGCAAGGTTCATCCCTCTGGCAGGAGATCATTCCGCCTGGGGGCTACATCGATGAAATCACGGTGCGGCTTTTCCGTTCAGGAAATCCTCCTGATCCGGAGGTGAGCCTGAGCACGGCCGGCGGGACGGAACTCTTTCGCGGCAGCATCCCGGCCAATTCGGT
>PXAS01000423.1 GCA_003565815.1 PVC group bacterium | reverse complement strand
CCCCCGCCAGATTGTTGATCGCGATGCGCACGGCCGATATCATGGGGCCGGCCTTGGCATACTCGCGCAGGTAAAGTGCAGCCAGCACACCGAAGGGCACCACCAGGATGCTCATGATCAGGGTCATGACCACCGTCCCGAAGATCGCCGGCCAGACGCCGCCCTCCATGTTGGCCTCTCGCGGATCAGCGGCCAGGAACTCGGCCCAACGCGAGAAATAGATGCCGATCGTATCAAGCATCCCCAACTGGTTGGCCGGATACGCCCGCACGATTTCAGCCAGGCTGACCCTCGTTTCAGGGGTGGACGTGGTTTTCATCACGATCCGGTAGCGGCTATTCTCCTGGTTGAGCGCGTGGATTTCGCCACGGATACGATTGAACTCGCTCAAGCTTTCCGCATCAACCGCATCGTTCACCGCTTGTTGAACCTCCAGGTGGCGGCGGGCTTCCCCTGTACGCTCCGAGTCAAGCCCGTAACGCTGCCCGGCCTTTTCATAGGCCAGTTCGGCTTCGCGCAACGCCAGGCGGGCCGCCTCGCTGCGGTGGCTGACCTTGCCCGTATCATGTTTCTCAAGACGTCTACGCTGCGCCAGGCGTTGACGCACATCCTTGTGATGCGTGCTGTATTGACGCCAGACCTCAGCCGGTTCGCGCCAGATCTCAACGCAGGCAGCCACGTGTGCCGCTTCATCAACCGCGTCAGGCGCCAACAGGGCCCCGTCAACGCGGAACCGGATCTCGCGTCCCGTAGCCGGAGGCAGCAAGCCCGCATAGGCCGTGGCCTCCGCCAGCGTGGCCTTCCCCAATGGATGCTCGACCTCAAACGCAACCGGTTCGCCATAGAAACGCCCCCACGTCACGCGCTCGAGCACCAGGGCCCATTCCGGGTATTCATCCTGCGCCACCTCGTAATCACTGACCCAGTCGAAATGTTCACCGCTCAGCTCGAAATTCCCGGTACGCACCAGCCTCCGTCTGACCCAACCGTCTGTCGCGGCGACCTCGGCGCGGGCACGCTCCTGGATAGCCTCCGGCATGCTGTCGATCACCGACGCCGCCGGCTGATAGCGCTCGTGGCGCGTCACTTCGCCCATATGCACCCGTCCGTCATGCAATTCCGTCCGCACCACGGGAACAGGCAGGAACGTGAAAACCCCCTGATAGACGACCAAGGCAAGCAGGGCGAGGATCATCAGTACGGCCAGGGCCAATCCACCGCCGGTCAACCAGACCATCGGTTCGCCATGCGCCAGCAGCGTGGCACTGCCGTCACTCGACCCGCGGCGTTTCCTCCCTTGGGACGCGGCCTGCGTTTTTTCTCGCGTATCGCTCATAACTGGAAGGCCCTTTTCCTGAAGCGCTGCCGTACGACTTCGGCCAGCGTGTTGACAATAAAGGTCATGACAAACAGCGCCAGCGCCGTGAGGAACAGCACGCGATAATGCGTGCCTCCAATTGGAGCCTCAGGCATTTCCACCGCGATATTTGCCGACAGCGTACGGAACCCGTTGAATAAGTTCATCTGCATGACGGGCGTGTTCCCGGCCGCCATCAGTACGATCATGGTCTCGCCGACCGCCCGTCCCAGGCCGATCATCGCCGCCGAGAAAAGCCCGCTCATCGCCGTCGGCACAATAATGCGGATGGCGGTCTGCCACTTGGTCGCCCCCGCCCCCAGCGAGGCCGAACGCAGATGCTCCGGCACCGAGCTCAAGGCGTCCTCGGCCAGGGTGTAGATGATCGGGATGATGGCAAAGCCCATGATAAATCCGACCACCATCGCATTGCGCTGGACGAAGGTGCCGAGGAAATGATGCATCTGCTCGCCGCGCGGGTCGAATCCGACCGCCGCCAGCAACCAGGCCCCCGCCGCGGTCAATGCCAGCCAGCAGGCCAGTCCGGCAATGAATTTGAGGGCATCCATCTGGGCCACGCGCGACCGCGACCATCCGAACGTCAGGCTCCGGAACCGGTCCCGCAGCAGGGTGGTGAACAGATAACCGGTCAGGATGGCCGTCAACGGAGTCAGCAGCATGAACCAGCCCCCTGCCCCAGTTCCGATCTGACCGTCCATCCAGCGCTTGAAGTCACCGGCAAAGAGGAGCTTTTCCGCCAGCGGTCCGAAGCGCATGGACCCCCATAGCCCCAGCGGCACCATCAGGCAGATCAAGGCGAAGCGGTGCTTATCGAGTCGCAGCGCCCATGCCCGCGGCATCAGTTGCCAGGCGTAGGCTCCCAACAGGAACGCCAGCGGCAGCATCACGAACGACGCCAGCACCGCCGGCACGATATTCTCCACAAGCGGCGCGATCACCAGTGCCGCCATGAACCCGAGCACCACGCTGGGCAGGCTGGCCATCATCTCGACGAGCGGCTTGACGCGGGCCTTCACCTTCGGATGCATGAATTCACTGGTGAAGATGGCGGCCAGCAGCGCGATCGGCAACCCGAACAGCATCGAGTAGAAGGTCGCCTTGATGGTACCGAAGATCAGCGGAACCAAACCGTATTTCGGCTCGAAATCATCCGTCCCGGACGATGACTGCCACATGTGCTGTGGCTCGGCATAGCCCTCGTACCAGACCTTGGTGAACAAGGAATTCAGATTGATGGCAGGATAGCGGCGATCGACGTTCCAACTGAGCAATTGACGCGCGGTCGCCGCCAGCAGGCGATCCTCGCGGGCACCGACGACCATCACCCGTACCGATGCGTCGGCGGAATCAGCGGGCCGTTCGCTCTCAACCAGCAAGGCGTTCGCGGTAACATGGAAGAGCCGCACCCGCCCATCGGCGTAACCGGCGGCCAGCAGACGCGAACGGGCGGATCCGCTCAGCGCCGTCACCGCACTGTCCGCCGTGCCGAGGTCATGCGCGGCGACCAGTGTCGCCCGATCGATCATGGTATCATCGGGCACACAGAACCAGGCCTGGACGCGGCCTTGCGCATCGCCGCTGATCAGCGTCGTGCGCCCGATCAGGAAGCGCAGCGTGGTCAGCCGGTTCCCCTCGCCCGGCGCCATATCCAGCGTCTCCACCAGTCGGGGATTGTCAAGGGTGCGGGTATCGTAGCGCCGCACGTAGCCATCTTCCCAGGCCAGATAGGCGATATCGCCAAGGCCGGAAAGCATCAGGTAGGCGGGAACACCGCCATCGCGGCGCGTCTCGTAGGGCAGGTCCACGCGCCGGGCGCGCGACGTGACCGCCCCGCTGAGGAAGTTCCGCACTTCGGATACCGCATAGATCGCCAGGCTCTCGCCCGCCAGCGCCACCATGACCGGACCGGTCTGCCGAACGGTATGACCGATCAGCCTAATCGGTTCATCGGAGAGCTTGATCGCCGGTTTCGTCGAAAAAGAAAATTCATGCTGCCGGAATTGCCCGGGCTGCGGATGGGCATAGAGGGTTTCCCCGAGCATCCCCACCTCTCCAACCGGGATTTCGCGTGCCGCTTCGGGAACTTGCTGTTCGCCCAGGAACGTGATGTCGATCTTGATCTCGCCGAGCTGTCCGTGGCCATCCTGGTAACCGAAACAGGCGTCATTACCGTCGGTATTGAAACTCATCGCCGTCAGAACTCGTTCGTTGCCCAGCGGCGTGCGGCGCTCCCCGACCGCTTCGCCGGTATCAGAACGGAAGACCTGTACCGAGCCATCCTCGAACATCGCCCATCCGAGAAGCTGATACTCATCCATCGCGATATGAACCGGCGTGACATACTCCTGCGCCCAGGGCGGTGTAATCGGCTGGACATCGCTGATGCGCGCCTTGGAGAAAAGTGGCCAGGCCGTGGCAACCAGGAAAATGCACACGGTCGAGACGGCAATAATGGTGCCGATGCCGCCAAGCGTAATCAGGGTGCGTGCCACATGATCGGCCAGCTTGACGCCGGTCCTGGTCTTGCGGTCGCGTTGACGACCGGTAAACGATCGGGGTGTTTCACT
>PXAS01000132.1 GCA_003565815.1 PVC group bacterium | reverse complement strand
TCCACCATGCGGTCCACCATTTCCGCGTCATATTCGCGAAGTCCGCTGAGCACCATTTTCTTTTCCCCGGTGCCCACCACTTCTCCATTTTCCTTGAAATCAAAGGAAAGGGTCGCGTTTCCGCGTTTTCCCACCACATCCAATGCCGCGTCCGTCAGCTCCAATTCCGGGACATGCATTTTCTCTTTGGCCAAATCGATGGACATGCTCTCGTAAATGACCAGCGGACGGTCGATATTGATCATGACATTGTGTTCGGCCATCAACGGGCGCAGGATATGAGGGAAATTGTGCCCCGAAAACCGCACGTATCCGCGAATCACCTCCTCGATCAGTTCCGGGTCCCGGGTGCCGGTGCCCGCGTGGGTCGCGGAAAGATATTCCTTGCCACGCTCGTCTTTGATTTTCCAGTCTCCATTTCCGGAATCCTCGATGTGCAGGGGCACCCCGTCCCCCACCATCCCTGAAAAATGAAAGTGCATGCGGGGATACAACCCCTTTTGCACCAACAACAACGCGAAAAGCAAATCGCCGGGCACACAAAACCGTTTGGCCTCCACATCATGGATGGGATTGTAATCGTCCGCAACCTGTTTGGCAAAAAGGCTCGCTTGAAGACGGGTGAACGAAAACCCTTGCGCGTTTTCCGTAACATATGGATCTAAAAAACTCATAGGTTTCTCATATCGCTTTTCTATTCACACAAATCAACTGCAAACATTCAACAACCTGGAATTTTCCGCGAGAATTTTCATTGGACAGCGGGCCAAGACTGTGGCACAACCATCCGTCCATTGATCCCGATTGCCTTCCTCTCCCCGCGTCCCCAAGCCATCCCCACACCGTCCACAATGACCGATCTGCCGAATTTCATGACTTTTTCCCGTCCCATCGCCCTCCGCGTCGCCTTGATTTCCATTCCGCTGGTTCTCCTGATCGCCCTCCCTCAACACCACCGCCAAAGCCCACAACCCACCCGCCCCCAAATTCAGGCGGGAGCGGAAACGCGCCTTTCCAGTCCGTCAGCGGATTGGGCCGTCACCGTGGACATTCCCGAAGCCCCCCGCGGCCTGCGATACAGCTTCCCCACCCCCCAAACGAACTTGCACGACTTGGAAAACCCCGCCGTGTATATGCCCACCGGCTCCGGACGGGTCATCTCCGCCCATTACGGCTCCACCCGCACCAACAGCGCCGGACGCCCGGTCTTCCATGAAGGGGTCGACATCGCCCCCACCCGTCGGGACCGGGCTCAAAACGCCTTGGACCCCATTTTCGCCGTTGCCGACGGCATCGTCGCCTATGCCAACCGCATCGCAGGCAATTCCACCTACGGGATCTACGTGGTCCTCACCCACGAGGACGAATTCGGTCAATTCTACACCCTGTATTCACATCTGTCCTCGGTCGAATCCGGATTGCGGCCCGGTCAGGTCATCCTCAAGGGAGAACCCCTTGGCGTGATGGGGCACACCTCCTCTTTCGGCATTCCGGTACAACGGGCCCACCTTCACTTTGAAATCGGCGTGATCAACAACATGCATTTTGACACATGGTATCGGGGCAAACAGCGCACCCCCAACCATGGCAACTGGCATGGGCACAACTTGACAGGCATCGACCCGATGCTTCTGTTGCTCCGTTTGGACCCGGAAACAGAAACCCGTTTCAGCATGTTGGACGCCATCGGCGAATTGCCCGTCGCCTACAGCCTCGCGTTTCATGCCCCCGGTCAACTGGATTACTTCCGCCGTCATCCCATGCTGTGGGAGGACGCGCCCTTCGGCGGCGGGGTCATGGTCGTCGATTTTTGCCAGGCGGGCACCCCGCTCTCGGGACGCGCCGCCACCGAAGAGGAAGCCCGCGGGGTCACCGCACGGAACCCCAAAGTGCTTGAAACCCACGCCGAGGCCCTGGGACGCAACGGGCGCCGCAAAATCGCCCGATCGGGAAACAACTGGACCCTCACCTCCTGGGGAAGCGAATGGCTGGAAATCCTCCTGTATCGGGCCGGAAGATAATGGACCTGAACGATTGGATCCCCCCTCCCCCATTCGTCCAAGAAATGTTCCATCAGTGGTTGAATTTTCTTCTTCGCAGATAAATCAACAGGCCCTTCAGCCGGTTCCTCAAGCCCCTTCAGGGGCGGGGATTCCGCGCAAAGCTCCGCTGACGGGGGCTGAAGCCCCCTTGGGAACCGGATCAAGGGCCTGTTGATTTATACAACCACTGAGCACATTGATATGCACTGATGTAGAGTGACAGGTAATAATTAACTATTAATATTTTATTATCAGTGTAAATCAGTGATATCAGTGGTTGAATTTTCTTTTTCGCAAATAAATCGACAGGCCCTCAATCCGGTACTCGGAAGCTTTTGCAGACGGGGCGGAAACGCCTGCCGCCCCGCAGGGGAGCCAAGAAGGAGACGTGGATCTCTTTGTTGGCCAGGAGCGCTTTCTGAAGAGGTGAAAAAAATCCCACCATTCCGAGATGCGCTTCCGAGCGTCGGAAGGCTCGGAAATTTCTTTTCCGACGCTCGGAAAAAGGGTAAGCATCCGCCAATTCCCATGCCTCCTCCACGCGACCTCCACCATTCCCTGCGACTCTGCGGAATCCGACGGGGGTGGCTTGGATGCTGGCGTTTCTTTTCGGCGGCAATGTGCTGAATCACATGGCGTCTCCGCTGTGGTATTCCTGGATGGGGGATTTGATTCCCCGGCGAATGTTGAATCGCTACTGGGGGGTGCGGCAAACCTGGAGTTCGGCCACTTGGGTGCTGAGCTACTTGTTGATCATGTCCCTGAGCTGGTCCGAGCATTTTCCGCTCATGCCGCTGGTGGTGACGGTGGGCTGCTTCAGCGTGCTGGCCGGGGTGGTGGATATCGCTCTCTTTGCCAAGGTCCACGAACCGAATTTTTCCCGTCAGCCGCCCGCACACCCGTTTCGGATTCTTTTCGAGCCGCTGCTGGATGCCCGGTATCGGAAACTGGTGGCCTTTTTCGGCTCCTGGAGCGCGATTTCTTCCTGCGCGGCGGCGCTGATGGGCTTTTATCTGTTTGTGGGGCTGCACATGACGGTGTGGCAGGCGACGCTGCTCTGGTGCGTGCAGGGGGTGGGCACCGCCCTGTCGGCGCGCGGCTGGGGAAAGGTGGCGCAACGGCGCGGATGCGTGTTTGTGGTCCGCATCTGCTTCATCTTCAAATCCCTGATCGCGGCCGCGTTTCTGTGGGTCACCCCCGCGAACGCGTTTCCGGTGCTGTTGCCGGTCTTGTTTTTCGATGGCATGTGGAACGCCGGGTTCGGGGTGGCGCACAACGGTTTGATGTTCCAAGCCTCCCCGGAAAATCACCGCCCCATGTTCGTGGCGGCGATGATTGGCTTCTGCGGTCTGTTTGGCGGGCTGTCGGCCATTCTCGGGGGACGGTACGTGAGTTATGCCGGGGGCGGATTGGCGGCAACCGGTTTTCTGGACCTCAACGCTTATCAAATGGTTTTTCTCTTCAGCCTGGTCATGCGGGTGTTGATGGCGGTGTGGGCCTGGCGCATTGCCCCGGATCAGCCCAAACGCTCCGACCCCTGGATTTCCGATCTGATGTTGGTCTGGCCGTTTCGGGCCCTGCGCTATCCGGTGGGGCTGTATAGCGGCTGGAAGCGGGAAAAGGATTGAGGGGAACGGAGACACCCACACATACCCGAACTCGGAATTGTACCGGCAAGTGAATCCCCTTGGAGATTGGATGTTCCTTGTTGGATATTGGGTGTTTTCCCTTTTCCAATGTCCAACGCCAAACAAGGAATGTCCAAGCTTCAAGGCAAGAACCGCCGGGGAATGGCCCCCTCATCCGCATTTTGTCCGTCTCCGGGGTTGACAGCCCGCAACAGACCCTTATAGTTGTGACCATGATTCATCAATTCCTCAACCTACGTGCGCTTCTTCTTCTCCT
>PXAS01000097.1 GCA_003565815.1 PVC group bacterium | reverse complement strand
CCCGCACCGCGACCTCCGGGTTACTGCGCGTGGCGTTTCTCATCGTGATCCTCCTGGGCGCGGCCCCGCTGCTTTCCCCCGTCCCCATGGCCGTTTTGGCCGCGATCACCTTCAAAATCGGATGGGACATCCTTGACTGGAGTTTCATCAAACGGGTGCATCATGTCAGCCTCTCCAGCACCGGCATGATGTATGCCGTACTGTTGCTGACCGTTTTTTACGACATCGTCCTCGCCGTGGGCGTCGGCGTCTTCATCGCGAACATGCTCACCATCAAGCGCCTTTCGGATCTGCATTCCAAAAACGTCGGCGTGATTTCCGTTCCCAGAAACGAGCATTTGCTTTCCCCCGAAGAGCAGGCGATCATGGCCGCAACCGGCAACAAAATCCTCCTCTTTCATATGAGCGGTCCCATGATTTTCGGAGTGGCCAAAGCCATTTCCCGGGAGCATACGGCCATGGACCACACCGAGATTTTGCTGCTGGATCTGAAGGAAGTCCCCCTGCTGGGCGTTACCGTGTGCCTGACCATTGAGAACATGGTGGCGGACGCCCTGGAAAAGAACGCCAAAGTGTTCGTGATCGGCGCCGGCGGACGCACCCGCGAGCGCTTGGAGAAGTTCAAATTTTTCGAACGGCCCGGAATTTCGGAATACCCTACCCGCCTGGAGGCCCTGAAAGCCGCCGAGACAATGCTGAAGCGGGAAACCTCCGGTTAACTCCGAAAATCGTTTTTCAGGACAAACACCCGTTTGAAGATGCCGAAAGAAACGGTTTTGTTTCCGTCCTTCATCAGCGATAGCACACGATAATCCTTGTACGCGTACGGATAAACCCCGGCCGCGTCTTGGGCGCCATGGAGAAGATTCGAGGCATGCAGGAGCGGATCGTTTTCAGCCTGGGCGTTGATTTTTTGCGCAATGGCCTGTTTGTGCGCCGCTTCTTCGGGTTTGGTCAGGGTAATGCCATACAGTGCCAAAGCAATGATGGCCAATTTGAGAATCGTTTTGAACAATGCTTTCATGGGAAGTCCTCCGGGTTGCACAATACATTTTCCATCATGCCTCCTTTC
Source organism: PVC group bacterium (assembly GCA_003565815.1). Classification (GTDB taxonomy): domain Bacteria; phylum Verrucomicrobiota; class Kiritimatiellia; order SS1-B-03-39; family UBA6053; genus PXAS01. The sequence goes on along the minus strand of PXAS01000097.1, from coordinate 2,880 downwards.
GCAACATTTTGAAAGACTAATTTTTCGGGGTGTCGCGGATTCTGGTCGTAGATCGGCAGTCCCTTGCCGATAACCTACCGTTCGCGACAAGGGACTGTCGCGCTACAGCTTTTCGGTTCGACGTTCGATGTTCGATGTTCAAAGTTCAACGTTCGACGTTCGGATTTCCCTGCTTTTGCCCCCTTCGGATCGGAAAGACACGGACAGGAATGTCCGTGCTCCGTTCGACATTCGTCACTCAACACTCCTCACTCAACATTCCCTCCCTCACTCCCTCTCTCCTTCTTCAAGCCTCCAATCAATTTCCGGCTCGCCCCATTCCCGCAGGACGGCGTTGATGCGGCTGAAGGGTTTGCTGCCGAAAAAGCCGCGGTGGGCGGAAAGGGGGGAGGGGTGGGGCGCCTCCAGAACCGCATGGCGTTTCCGGTCGATCCCCGCCGCTTTCCGGCGCGCGTAGGATCCCCACAAAACGAATACCAGCCGCCGGGGATGGGCGTTCAGCCGTTCGACCACCGCATCGGTGAAATCCTCCCATCCCTGGTTTTGGTGGGAACCGGCCTGGTGTGCGCGCACGGTGAGGGTGGCGTTCAACAACAGCACCCCCTGCCGCGCCCACGGGGTCAAATCCCCGCATGATGGAATCGGCAAACCCAGGTCATCGCGCAACTCCTTGAAGATATTTTGCAGGGAGGGCGGGAGCTTCACCCCCGGCGACACGCTGAAGCAGAGTCCGTTCGCCTGCCCCGGACCGTGGTAGGGATCCTGTCCCAGCACCACCACCCGAACCTGCGGCCAGGGCGTTTGGTCGAAGGCGGCGAAAATGCGGGACCCCGGGGGATAGATCGGCTGACCCAATTCCTTTTCCCGCAACAGGAAGGCCTTCAAGGCGGCAAAGGATTTGTCCCCGAAAGCGGATTGCAATTCCGCCTTCCAGCCCGCCTCGATTTTCGGGTCCACGCTCATTCGGCACCTGCTTTCGGTCGCTCAGTCCTCCAACTCCGGGGGCAAATCGAGCTGAATGTGTACGTCGTGGAGCTGTTTGCCGTCCACCGTGGAGGGCGCGTCCATCATCAGATCAATGCCCTTGTGGTTTTTGGGGAAGGCGATGACGTCGCGGATGGTTTTGCCGCCCGCCATGAGCAACGCGAGGCGGTCGAAGCCGAGGGCGATGCCGCCGTGGGGCGGGGCGCCATAGGCCAGCGCCTTGAGCAAATGCCCGAAGCGGGACTCTTTTTCCTCGGCCGAAACCCGCAGCAGATCGAACATTTTGCCCTGCAAAACCGGATCGTGGATCCGAATGCTGCCGGAGCCCAGCTCCACGCCGTTGAGGACGATGTCGTAGGCCACCGCGCGCGCCTTGCCGGGATCGGTCTCCAGAAGCGCAACGTCCTCGGGCAGGGGGGAGGTGAAGGGATGGTGCATGGAAACCAGCCGTCCCCCGTCGGTTTCTTCGAAGAGCGGGAATTCCGTGACCCAGGTGAATTTGAAGGCGTCCGCGGGGACAATGCCCGCCAGATGCGCGCCTTCCAAGCGGAGTTTGCCCAGAAAAGGATTCACGTTTTTCGCCGATTCCGCCGCGAAAAGCACCAAGTCGCCGACTTCAATTTCGAGTTTGTCGCGCAGGGCCTCGATTTCGGTTTCGGAGAAGAATTTGACGATCGGGGATTTCCAGGTGCCGTCCTCCTGCACCCGGATAAAGGCGAGACCGCCCATGCCGTGGGTTTTCGCCAACTCCGTCCATTCGTCAATCTGGCGAATCGGCACCCCGGCGAGACCCTTGCAGTTGATGGCCTTGATGACCCCGCCGCCCTGAAGCACTTTCCCAAAGACCTTGAAATCGGTGTTCGCGAACACATCGCCCAGATCCTGCAACTCCCAGCCGAAGCGCAAATCCGGCTTGTCGGAACCGAAACGCTCCATGGCCTCGTGCCAGCTCATGCGGGGCAGGGGCAGTTCCGGGCGCGGATGCCCCGAACATTCCATCACCGACGCCAGCAGACCATCGACGACCCCGTACAGGTCCTCCGCATCCACAAAACTCATTTCCACGTCGATCTGGGTGAATTCCGGTTGACGGTCGGCGCGCAGGTCTTCGTCTCGGAAGCATCGGGCCAACTGGAAATAACGGTCCATGCCGCCGACCATCAGCAACTGCTTGTACTGTTGCGGCGCCTGGGGCAGGGCGTAAAACGTCCCGGGGGTCACCCGGTTGGGCACCAAATAATCGCGGGCGCCCTCGGGCGTGCTTTTGGTCAAAATCGGGGTTTCCACTTCCACGAAATCCAGCGAATCCATATACTTGCGCACGGCAATGGCCATTTTGTGGCGCACGATCAAACCGCGTTGCATGGCGGGGCGCCGCAAGTCCAGGTAGCGGCTTTCCAGGCGCAATTCTTCGTGGACTTTGGCCGCCTTTTCGTCATCCAGCGGGAAGGGCGGGGTGCGGCTGGTGTTCAGCACCGTCACTTCCGTGCCCACCACTTCGATTTCTCCGGTGGAGAGGCGTTTGTTGACCATGTCCGCCGGACGGGCCCGTACGGAGCCCTTCACCTGAAGGACGTATTCGCTGCGGGTGGATTTGGCAATTTCGGTGGCGGCGGCGCTGTCGTCGGGATCGCAGACCACCTGGGTGATGCCGTAGCGGTCGCGGAGGTCGATGAAAATAATGCCGCCGTGGTCGCGCACGGTATCCACCCATCCGCAAAGGGTGGTGCTTTCGCCAAGGTGTTTGGCGGACAGTTCGCCGCAAGTATGGGTACGTTTCATATCTGGTATTCCTTCGTAAAATCGGTTTTCCGAGTGTCGGAAGCGGATTTTCCAAGCTTTCCGAACGTCGGAAAACGAGGAGCCGCGGGGGATGGTGCCTTATGTCAGGAATTT
>PXAS01000026.1 GCA_003565815.1 PVC group bacterium | reverse complement strand
TTCCAGCGCCAAAAGAGGCCAAAGCCATGGAAAAGTCAATCATGCCTTTCGAATTCCCTTTGAGATTCTTCATGTGATCCAACCCTGCGGGCCATGATCTTCCGGCGGCTTTGCACCCCAAAAAAGAACAACGATGCAAAGCATCGCCTTATCTTTTTCGGGGCACAAATCCACTCGGAATCTCACGGTCCTATCCGAAGATTTCTGGTTGACAGAGTACTAACCCCGCGGCTTTCGGAATTTTTCCGTAAAGGATCATGTACCTTTTATGACAATGAGCCCCCACAGCTTGCTGTGGGGGGAAGGGTCTTCCCGTGGGCCTTCAAGACCCTTCACCCCGGTGACAAGCACCGGGGGCTCGCCCTGTTTGGATCCAAAGTCCGGGTCTGAAACATTTCGATGGGCGTGGGGCAAGCCCAACCCATCGATTTCATACGGTTGATTTTTTGAAATTTGAAAAAAAAACGGCGCAAGGTCTTCCGTAAAAACAGCCATAAAATCCCGCCGATCCATTCGGGGGCCCGCTGATGGACTGAGAGCTGTGAAATGGGAAATGAAAAAATGGAAATGGAGGTGGTCCTGCGGATGCTTCGCCGCACTGCGGATCATCGTCGGAATCCCACTGGAAACGACAAATGATTCACGGGACGGCATCGCCATTCGCAGGATTCCCTTCCCCAAAAACAATCCGCAGGACGGCGAAGCATCCGCAGGAAAAATCATTCGCATCTTTCTCCACATTCGCGGACCCCCGTAGGGATCAGCGGGTTGACAACGGCGATGGCCATCTTCTTAAAAAATCAGCCGTATCGATTTCATGCCTCCAGCTATAAAACTCGCGTCCAGAAAAATTTGTGTTCAAAGAGCAGGGCAAACGCGTGGGATTTTTGGGCACTATTTTTGGTTTCGGATGAAATCTGCGTAAGATTCAGTCAACATCATCGCCGACGACGGTCATGCGGGTGAGGGGGAGTTTCTCTTCGTTCCCGGATTTGGGGGGATGGATGAGTGCGTCGAGGCGGGCGCGGAGCGCCTGAAAGGGGGCTTGTTGGAATTGCTCGGGGCTGCGGGGTTGGGGGACGGGGTTTTCGATGAATTCCATGACCCGTCCGGGGTTGGCGTCGAGGACGAGGATACGGTCGGCCAGGTAGACGGCTTCATCCAGATCGTGGGTGATGAAGAGAATGGTGATGTCCACCTGACGCCAGATTTGCAGCAGGTAGGACTGCATTTGCGCCCGGGTCTGGGCGTCCAGGGCCCCGAACGGTTCGTCCATCAGCAGAATGCGGGGATTGTTTGCCAGGGCGCGGGCAATGGCCACCCGCTGCTTCATGCCGCCGGAGAGTTGATGCGGGTAGTGATTTTCAAATTTGGACAGTCCCACCAGGGCGATCCATTCGCGGGCTTCGCTTTCGGCCAGATGTCCGGGTTTTCCGCCCACCTTCAGTCCGAACATGACATTCTTTTTCACGGTGAGCCAGGGAAAGAGGGTGTAGCCCTGAAAGACCATGCCCCGGTCCGATCCGGGGCCGCGCACGGTTTTGCCGTCGAGTTTGACATCTCCCCCGGTGGGAAAATCCAGTCCGGCGAGGATGCGAATGAGGGTGGATTTTCCGCAGCCGGAGGGTCCGAGCACACAAACGAATTCGCGGCGGCGAACCTGAAAGGAGACGTCCTCGATGGCCACATGGCTTCCGTGGGCAGACTCGAATTCTTTGCGCAGGTTTTCGACGTCGAGGATGACCGGACGCCGGCGAAGTTTTTCGAAGCGGGCGGCAACCTCCGGCGTTTGCTGCAGATAGGCGTCGGGTTCAATCATGCGGCTTCGATCATGCGGGTTGGGCCAGGGGGGGAGGATTTCGAAGCAGGAAGCGGAAGAGGAAGGGTTTTTTGCCGTCGGTTTTCCAGGGAAAGACCGCCCGGCGGAGATCGTCCAAAAGTCGGTCGGTCGTAAACCCGATGATGCCGATGATGAGGATGGCGGCAAAGACGTTGTCGTAATTCCGGTAACGCGCCTGTTGATTGATGAAGTAGGTGATGCCGGAACTGGCGCCGATGTATTCGGCGACCACGAGGTAGGTCCAGGCCCAGCCGAGGAGGATGCGCATGTCGTTGTAGAGGTCCGGGGCGATGCCGGGGAGGACGACCCGGAAAAGGAGGTGCTTGGGTTTGGCGCCCAGTGTCTGGGCGGCCTCCAGCAGGGCGGGATCCATTTTGCGGGTGGTGTTGGCGACGACGAGGATTTGTTGGAAAAAGGTGCCGATAAAAATGATGGCGACTTTGGGGGCGTCGTGAATGCCGAGGATGGCCACGGCCAGGGCGCCAAAGGCGGGGGCGGGCATGTAGCGGATAAAGTCCACCACCGGTTCGGTCAGTTTCGAGATGCTGCCGTAGACCCCGCAGAGAATGCCGATGGGCAGACCGATCACGGAACTCCAGACAAAGCCGGTGAAAATGATGCGGATACTGTGGGCGATGCTTTCATGGAACCAGGGTTCGTTGGCGCGGCGGGGCGGCGTGGTGAAGGCGCGCACCAGCGCGGTGGCCACCCGGTGCGGCGCCGGAAGAAAAACGGGATTGGCCCGGGGTCCGCTGGCGGGGATGCCGCCCGCGGCCTCGATGCGCGCGTTTTCCCGGGCAAGGGTCTGCCGGTCAATCAGCTGACCGGACTGAAGATAGCTGATGTCGCCGGGATCCTGAATGCGCACCATGGGATGCCAGAGAAACGGCACATAGCTGAAGGCGCACCAGACCAGAAGCGGCAGCAGAAAAGAACCCCATCCCAGACACACCTGTGTACGGGGAGACAAAGGTGCGAAGGGGATGAGGGGGGAACGCCGCATAGGGTTCTCAGAGACCGAGGGTGATGTCGGGGTGGATGTATTCGGCCACATTCTGCGGCGTATCATACACGCCGTTGGCCACGTTGAAGGCGTCGGCGATGGCGCTGGAACCGTAGATGGAAGTCAGTTCATCCGACACCTGAAACGCGGCTTTGGCCTCGTCCAGGGTCAGAATTTTGGTGCCGTCCAGAAAAGCGGCATAGGCTTCCGGGGAGAGGCCGACGCGTGCGGACATGATGCGGACGGCATCGTCGCGGGTTTCCTCGTCGAGGATGTAGTCCACGATTCGGTACCAGACCTTGACCACCGTCTCCCAGTCCTCGGTTCTTTCGGAAAGGCTGCTGGGGCTGACCGCGAGCACGTCGTAGATCAAGCCGGGGACATCCGCGCTGGTGAAAATCGCGGTGGAGCCTGGTACGGCCTCGAGCGCCTGGGAGGAGTTCGGTTGCCAGGCGACCACTGCATCCACATCCCCGGCGGCGAAAGCCTGGGGAAGGTCGTGGGTGGGGATGTTGATGAGGGTGACGTCGGCTTCGGTCATGCCATTCGCTTCCAGCGCTTTGAGCAGCAGCAGATGGCAAACGTATCCGACTTCGACTCCGACGCGTTTTCCGGCCAATTCGGGAACGCTGTTGATGCCGGGGGCGGCGACCAGCATGTCGTTGCCGTTGCTGAAGTCGTTAATCAGAATGGCGCGGCTGGGTCCGCCCGCTTCCCCGGTGACGAGGGCGTCGCCGTTGGTCATGGCCACGGCATCGATTTGCCCGGCGGCAAAGGCATCCATGGATTCGACATAATCAAACCATTCGAATGTGACGGGAACGCCGGCTTCTTCGAACCAGCCTTTTTCAATGCCCACCTGCCAGGCCACCCATCCCGGCCAGTCGCTGTAGCCGATGACCAAGGGGTCGGCGGATTGTTCCGGGCTTTGACCACACCCAAAGGTGAGCAGTGCCAGCAAAACTGCGGCACCGGATTTGATGTTCTGTTTGAATTTCATCCTTTTATCCTTGTGTTGAAGACAACGAATCATGAGACGAAACCCGTTTAGCAATCACTGTGCCAAGCCGTTGAATTCATACGTTTCAGGGCGGTTTATTCGATGTATTTACTTTTTAAGGATAATATTA
>PXAS01000477.1 GCA_003565815.1 PVC group bacterium | reverse complement strand
TGCGCTGGGATCGCTCAACCGCACCGTCGACACCCTGCGGGAGTATATCCTCAGCGAATACAGTCACTTCGAGACCGAGTACAAGGGATGCAATTACTCCACCGACGCGCCGGGCGCCGTGAAAAACGTTTCAAGCATTGACCCCCTGGATCTTTCCATTGTCTTCGACGACCGGGAGATGTTCGATCAGCGGGCCCACCCTTACATGGAATACATGCTCTCCCGCGAAAAATTCCTGTTCACGGTGGATGAGACCCAGAAGACCCAGTCCCCGTCGTACCGTCTGAAGGGGCCCGCCGCGCCGATCAGCGAACTGGCCGCGCTGGCTTCCATGTTTCGTGGAGCCACCCCGGCATTCGGCACGCTGGCCCAGCGGGAACTGCACAGCGCGCGGGGGCGGAACCTGGACGTGAAGGAGAAGGGCGACTCCTGGTGGAACCAGCTTTCCCTTTATCTCGCAAAAAAGGATAGGGCTTATCTCGACGCCGCCATTGCCGGGGCCGACCTCTATCTGCAAAAGCGTGTCGAAACCCCGCAGACCGATTTCACGGATCCGGATGCCGGCGGATTCTTCTTCTGGACCGGGTTTGCCCCCCGCTACATCTCTCTGCTCCTTCTCTATGAGGCCTGCGGCGAGGAGCGCTTCCTCAACGCGGCCCGCCTGGGCGCCCGGCGCTTTGCCCAGTTCGTGTGGATGAGCCCGGCGATCCCCGACACCGAACTCACCGTCAATCCGGGCGGGAAAGCGCCCGAGTACTGGTATCTCAAAGGGAAGAAGCACAAGCCGGTTTTTCTGCCCGAAGAACGCGTTCCCGCCTGGCGTCTCTCGGAAATAGGGCTCACCCCCGAATCATCCGGCACCTGCGGCGGTCACCGGGCCATCTTCATGGCCAACCACGCGCCGTGGATGCTCAAGATCGGTCACCTGACCGGCGACACCTACCTCATGGATATCGCCCGTTCCGCCGTGACCGGACGCTACCGCAATTATCCGGGCTACCACATCAACACGGCCAGAACCACCGCTTACGAAAAGCAGGACTTCCCGCTGTGCGGTCACACGGAACAGAACGTCACCTCCTTCCACTACAACCACCCCATGCCCATGCTGTCCATGCTTGTGGACTTCCTGGTGACGGACGCGCATGTGCGCTCGGACGGCCAAATTGATTTCCCCTACAATTTCAGCGAAGGCTTTGCCTACATGCAGAACAAGGCCTATGGAGGCAAGCAGGGCTCCTTCTATGGCCGCGACGACGCCCGGTTATGGATGCCCAACGGCTTGCTGAACGTGCCCGACCCCATCAACTACGTCACCGCGCGGGGGGAAAACGATCTGTACATCGCCCTCATGAACGTCTCGCCGGAGGCGCAGCAGGCCGAAATTGAATTCAATCAGGAGGTCCTGCCCGAAGCCGCGCGGGGCGATTACATTGTTGAGATCGTTTCCGGTGACGAGCCGCACACGCTGACGCTTTCGGCGGGGAGGGTGACCGTCCCCGTTGCGGCCAAATCGCTCACGGCCCTGGTGATCCGGAACCTGAAAATTTCCCCGAAGTTCCAGAACACGATTGCCGATCTCGATGAACGCGACGCGTGGAAAACGGATCTGCTGGACCTCAAAGAGCCTGCGGGCCGCGCCATGATCCTGAACCTCGGTTCGTCCCGGCGATACGCCTATGTGTATCTGGAATACAGCAAGCACGACTATCACACGGTCGAGCTGCTGTACGACACCGGCTCCGGCGAAACGCGCGTCGCAAAAGAGACCTTCCCCTGGGAATTCACCGTGCCGCTGGCCGCCGATGTGAACCGCTTCACCTTCACACTCCTCGGCCACAGACCGGACGGCACGACCGAAATCCTCGGGGCTCCCGCAACGCTTTGCAAGGAGTCACCCACCCCCATCGATTGAGTTTGATGAGGAGTTTTCAGGGGCTAACAAGGCCCGAAGGGTCGTGATATCTTCAGCCCCAAGCGAAGCTTTGGGTTGAATGGCCAATATCCAACAGGGAATGACTAAGTCAGGAAGCGTTAGCGCGGCTTTCGCTTGCTGGCTTTTTTTAAGCTCTTGAATGCCAACCCTTCATTCTTTGGTCATTGGAGATTCCAGGTCTATGTCCGGAAGTGACGATACCGGGTAGCCCCGCGCGATTCAGTTGCCCGTATTGGGTACAGCGAGCAAAATCGCGGGCGGAGTGAAGCAAGGCGCGCTTTCACCGGATTCGCCGCGAATCTGGTTAGAGCATTCCGAAAGAAATTGCCGCAAACTCCGCATGAAGGAAGTTGACATCAATCGAGCCGCATTACTTTGAAATTCCGGTAAATATTCCGCTTGGTAAACATCTGCCGCAGACCGATCCGGCCCTCATTAAGTAAACGGGGGGTCTGGTTTTCGGGGTTATTCGTCGTGTCCCAGACACATTCCTTAAGCACCTCTTTGGTTTCGCCGTCCAAGGTTCTGTAGATGAGCTTGGTCCCCCTTTTCTCCACCTCAATTGTGAACACCTTTCCGGGAAGGATTTTGGCGCCTTCATCATCATATTCCGGTTTGATAGAGGTATCGCCGAACGAAATGCCCTTTTCGGGCTGTCTGGGATAGCGTCGTGCGCGGATATAGCCGACTTGGTCCGGCCTGCCGACATTATAGCTGATATGCAGCGCATTCATGTAGGTGAAATACTTGCTCATTGTGGGGACAGCACGGAGGTCTCTCCACTCGTAGATATCCTCAACATAGGGCGGTTCACCGATGCCCTGCGCATGGATATAGAGAATATTTACATACCCCCTGCGATCAAGTCTGATAACATCGAAGCGGATCCGAATGTCGCCGGAAAACTCCTGCTTGGTCCACAGCACCGCATGATGCGCATTGTTGCCTTGCTCCGTTCCGGATGAGAAATAGAGGCCATGTGGCGTGCTGGTGAGCGTGGCTTCTTCGCCGTCCAGAAACCAGTTCTCCTGCCAGTCCTGCTCCTGCCCGGTCATGGGGTCTTCAAAAAGGATTTTCGCTTCGTCATCTGAATCTCCTTCGTTTGCCATTGCCTCCGTTGCAGTGGCAATAAAACCCTGCGAAGCAAGGCCGATTACCGCGAATGCGGCCATAACTTGTTTAGACGGTATCCGCCGGATTAAATTAAATATATACATGATTTGTCTCCTTAGTGATTAGTGGTTTCTCTAACTATTAATTTGATTAATTAAGCGATAAGAAATTAATTTTTCATCAGTTTTCATAATATTTAATTACTATATTTTCTGAAATCGGAAATGCAAATCGGAAAAATATTTTTTTCAAAATTTATAATTGTATTGAAATATAGCTTGATAAAATTCCAATTTCCAAGGACACTTCCATTACAGTCCCTGCCCGGTTGAGTTGGACGCGGGCATAGCCTTCGCGGTCATTGTGCCGCGCCATCTCAGAGGAATCCACTGGTTTCGAAGCGTCCCCGCGGATTGGTCCCGCCTGTCTCGTTGGTCCACCATTCATTGAAGACCAGATCGATCCAGGCATGAGCCGCGGACTTCTTGCTCCAATCCTGACACCACATGGCCCGGTCAGGCCGCCAATGACGTCCCTCCAAAAATCCCCACATGAGGATGCCGCTGTACGCCGGATGACTGAATGCGGCATGGAAAAACCACATCCTCCGGTCTTTCCGGCGTCACCCTGGTCTCCACCCGGCAGGCGTGCTCGAAAGGCATTTCCTCCACCCCTACACGTCCTCCCTCCCCGTTTCCTTCATCCTCACGGAAACGCAGCCGGTTCTCCGATTCGGCGGTCACCATTTCCAGAACCCCCGCCGGAATGGCAAAGGCTGCGGCTGTATCCAGCGCCTCTTCCGCAGCCAGCCCCAGCATCCAGCCAACCGCGAGGATGGATCGTATTCCTGATCGTGATCGAAAAACGGTTTTTGGTTTCGACCACGATTACGTTTAGGATCACGATCACGGAAAATAAGTCCAATCCACATCTATTCGGCGGCTGATGTTCACCGTTGCAAAGCATCTTAT
>PXAS01000147.1 GCA_003565815.1 PVC group bacterium | reverse complement strand
TTTAAAAAACAAACCGTCGCAAGGTCTTCCGTAAAAAACGTCATAAAACCCCGCCAATCCCTTCAGGTGCCCGCAGATGGACTGGGAGTTGTGAAATCAGGGATGAAAAAAATAAAAATGGTGGTGATCCCTGCGGATGCTTCGCCGGACTGCGGATCATCGTCGGAATTCCAGAAGAAATGACAAATGATTCGCGGGACGGCATCGCCATTCGCAGAATTCCCTTCCCCCAAAAAAATCCGCGGGACGGCGAAGCATCCGCAGGAAAAAGAATTCGCATCTTCCTCCACATTCGCGCCCCCCCCGCAGGGATCAGCGGGTTGACAACTCCGATTGCCATCTTCTCAAAAAATCAGCCGTACCAAAATGTAGGCATATGCATTTTGGCATTGACCAAAATGCAGTCATATGCATAATGGTTACATGCAACGACTTTATGAAATACTTCTGTCCAAACATCTGAAAACATATCGTCAGATGGCCTTTGTCAGTGGTCCGCGTCAGGTGGGGAAAACCACGACCTGCCGAACGTTGGCCGACCACTATCTCTCATGGGACGTCGAGGAACACCGCCGATTGATTCTACAAGGGCCCGCCTCGCTGGGAGAAGCCCTCAAGCTGCGGCACCTGGGGGAAACGACACCGGTGGTGGTCTTGGACGAACTCCATAAAAACCCGAAATGGAAAACGTTTCTCAAAGGATTTTTCGACCTGCATGAGCATGACTGCCGTGTCATCGTGACCGGATCATCGCGCCTGGATGTATATCGAAAAGGAGGGGACAGTCTGATGGGGCGCTATTTTTTATTTCATATGCATCCGCTTTCGGTGGCGGAATTGCTTCACACCGAACTTCCCGACGAGAAAATTCTCCGAGGTCCCACGCCAATTCCAGAAAGCGATTGGGAGTCATTGCTCCGTTTCGGCGGATTTCCCGAACCCTTTTCATTATGCGATCCGGCCTTCCAACGCAGGTGGCGGAAACTCCGTCGGCAGCAACTGATCCGGGAGGACATTCGCGACCTCACTCGAATCGAGGATCTTCCGCAAATGGAGATGACCGCGGATCTGCTGGCAGAACGCTCCGGGGATGCCCTGGTCTATGCGAACCTCGCCCGGGACATGGGGATCTCTCCACACACCCTCAAATCTTGGGTGAACGTACTTTGCGATTTTCATCACGGATTTCTGGTCCGTCCCTGGCACCGCAATATCAGCAGTGCCCTGCGCAAGGAACCCAAGTGGTATGTTCGCGACTGGTCGGCAATTGATGATGCGGAAAAACGTTTTGAAACCTTTGTGGCCTGCCACCTGCTCAAGGCGGTGCAAGGCTGGACGGATCTCGGTCTTGGCGATTTTCATCTCCGGTATCTCCGCGACAAACAGCAACGTGAAGTCGATTTTGTCGTGATCCGAGATGGCGAGCCATGGTTTTTGGTGGAAGCGAAACACCAAAACACCCGATTGAGTCCCACGCTCGATCATTTTCAACGCCAAACCCATGCCGCGCACGCCTTTCAAGTCGTGGAAACCCTTCCGTTTGTCGACGCGGACCCGTATGCCCATTCCAAACCACGGGTTGTCCCCGCCCGGACGCTGCTCTCCCAGTGGCTTTAAAGTATTTCCCCAATCCTCATCAGCGAAAATCCTGCAACATCAGTTGCAGTTTTTCTTCGCCGCGGAAAAAATTTCGGCGAAGCTGAAAGGCCAAATCCACGGGGCCGTCGGGTTTATCCCGCTCTCCCATGCCGAAACCAATGGCGTCGCGCGGTCCGTGCGGGGTATCGAGGACAAGCCGGATGTGCTTGCCCTGCCCGACCACCTGCCAGGTTTTGATCTTCGCTTCGCGCATTCCCCAGACCGGGGTGGTGTTTTGATGCCCGAACGGCATGAGTTTGTCCTGGGCGGCCATGAAACGTTCGGTGAGGTCTTCGGACTGAATCCATCCGTCGATGTGCTGGCGGGGCCGCAGATCTTCCTTGGCCATGGCCTCGCGGGCACGGGCGCTGATGGCCTCGCGGAAGGCATCGATCTGGTCCTCCCGGATATCCAACCCGGCGGCCATGCGGTGTCCGCCGTGCTGTTGCAAATATTGCGAGGTGGCCTGCAAGTGGGTGATGAGGTCAAAGCCCTCGATGCTGCGGCAACTTCCCCGTCCGGTGCCGTCTTCGCCAATGGAGATGACAATGGCGGGACGGTGATAGCGCCGAACCAAGCGGGACGCCACGATGCCCACCACGCCTTGGTGCCAACTGCGGCGGGCAACCACCAACACCCCGGGAATGGCGGAATCGTAATATTCCTCGATCTCCGCGACCGCCTCCTCCAAAATCGTTTGCTCGATCAGCTGTCGATCTTTGTTGGCGTTTTCCAGGATTTTCGCCAAGGGCTCGGCCTCGTGAAGGCTTTGGGCCAACAAAAGATTCAGGGCGGTTTCCGGGGAGTCCATGCGCCCGGCGGCATTGATGCGCGGACCGAGCACAAAGCCGATGTGATAGCTGGTCATGGCCTGTTGCACGCCGGCATTGCGGGCGAGGGCATCGATGCCGGGCGACCTGCGCTTGTTGAGCACGGAAATGCCAAAGCGGGCGAGAATGCGGTTTTCGCCCACCAACGGCACCATGTCCGCCACGGTGCCCAAGGCGACCAGATGCATGAGCGAACGCATGTCCAGGCGGGCGCTGCTGGGAATATTGCGACGGCGGCCCACTTTCACCAGGGCATGGCACAGCTTGAAGGCCACCCCCACCCCGGCCAGGGTATGCAGGTCTTCGGCATCCCCCACCTTGGGGTTCACCAGCGCCAGGGCATCGGCAATCTCCCCGCTGGCTTCGTGGTGATCGGTGACAATGACATCCACGCCCGCTTCCCGGGCGGCATTGACGGCTTCCACGCTTCCGGTCCCGCAATCCACCGTCACCACCAAGCGCGGCTTGTACTTTGCCAGACAGTCCCGCAAAACGCTGGCGCTGAGGCCGTACCCATCGTCGATGCGATGGGGGATGTACCGGCTGACGACCCCGCCGAGGCCCTGAAGAACCTTGGAAAGCAGGGCCGTGGAGGTCACGCCATCCACATCATAATCCCCGAACACGAGAATATTCTCACCGCCCAGCAAGGCCTGCCAAATGCGATCCACGGCCTTTGCCATATCCGGCAGGCGCATGGGATCGGTGAGACGTTCCAGGCGGGGATCGAGGAAAACCGTGGCGTCCCCGATGTCGCGGATCCCCCGGCGCACCATCACTTCCGCGATGGGCAACGGCAAATCCAGCGTCCGGGCCAAAGGCTCCGCCTCCCCGGGGGAGATCGGTTCATCGAGCCAAACCCGGGGAACCCGTTGAATCATACCGGTCGGTTTGTTTCCACCGCTCACGCTTTGGCCGTCTTGTCATCTTTGTGCCAGAGCAACATCACCGGCGTGGCCACAAACACGGAGGAGTATGTCCCCACCATCACGCCGATGAACAGGGCCAGGGCGAAGTCCCGCAGGGCGCCGCCACCGAAGATCAACAGCATCAACACGGTCAGCAACGTCGTCAGGGAGGTCAACAACGTGCGGCCCAGCGTCTGGTTGATGCTGATGTTGGCGATGACATTGTAGGGCTTGCCCTTGAGCAGTTTGAGGTCCTCGCGGATGCGGTCAAAGACCACGATGGTGTCGTTGGCGGAGTAGCCGACGATGGTGAGCAGCGCGGCCACGATGGGCAGGCTGAGCTGACCGCCCAGGAGACAGTACAGGCCGATGGTGATCAACACGTCGTGCGCCAAGGCGGCAATGGTCCCCATCGCGAAGGCGAATTCAAAGCGGAAGGTGACGTAGATCACAATCCCAATGAGCGCAAAGAGAATCGCCAATAGACCTTGTTGCCGCATTTGTTCGCCCACCTGGGGTCCGATTTCTTCAAACTGAATCCGGTTCATGCCATGGGATTCGCCGTAGGCTTCCATCAATGTGTCGTAGGTTTGATCCGAAAATTCCGAAGCCACGTTCACCTGAAGGCGGCTGCGGCCTTCCCCGTC
>PXAS01000273.1 GCA_003565815.1 PVC group bacterium | reverse complement strand
GTGTAGAACAGGGCGATGACGACGATGGCGCCGAGGTCGTCGACAATGGCCAGTCCGGTGAGGAAAACCTTGAGGGCCACGGGCACGCGGTCCCCGAGCACGCTGAGCACGCCGATGACGAATGCGATGTCGGTGGCCATGGGGATGCCCCAGCCCCGCAGGGTGTCGGGGCTGATGATGTTAAACAGCGTAAAGATCAATGCCGGGGCGATCATGCCCCCGGCGGCGGCAATGACCGCGAGGGCGGCCTTGCGGGGTTCGGAGAGTTCGCCCACGAGGATTTCCCGTTTGATTTCGAGTCCCACCAGAAAAAAGAAAAACACCATCACGCCCTCGTTGACCCAGTGGCTGAGGTCGAGGTCAATATCCCACTCTCCGATTTGAAAGCTGGCATGCATGTGGGCAAAGTTGTCGTACACTTCCCACAGGGGGCCGTTGGCCAGAATGAAGGCAATCGCGGACACCACCAGCAAAACCACGCCGCCGGCGGTCTGGCTTCTTAGAAAACTCGCGAAGGCGGTGTCCTGGGACTCCCGCCGGATCAAATCTCTCATCATGTGCTGTGCATCCTCATGTTCATGGCTGTCGTTTGCTGGGGCCATCGTAAACGGAATTCCCGGGAGATCACGAAAAAAATTTCAGTATTCTTGCGCGTGCAGGCGGCTCACAAATGCGGAACGTCGCCAATGTGCTCGGCTTCCAGCAAATCGATGCGGTTGAGGATTTGGCGGACAAAGGCACGTTTTTCGCGGTAGTCCCCGGGAAAAAAGCATCCCTTGAAGCCGGCGACCACCAAATTGCGCAGTTGCGGGGGGGTGAGGTCGAAATGCCGGACCGCCAATTCCAGTTCGCGGGTGACGGTGGTGTGGGACACCAGGCGGTTGTCGGTGCAGATGGTGGCGCTGAGGTTGTGGTCGACCATGAGGCGGAGGGGGTGCTCGCCGATGCCCCCCATGTCGGGCAGGGTTTGCAGGTTGCTGGTCAGGTTGACCTCGACGCAGATGCGGCGGTGGGCGACGCTTTCCACGAGTTGGTGTACGTAGTGCTCGGGGTCGCGGATGGCGGGGTCGCGCACTTTTTCGGGGTTGAAGAGGAAGGTGCCGTGGCCGATGCGGTCGGCGTGGCATTCCGTGAGCGCCTGGAAAATGGATTCGGGGCCATAGGCTTCGCCGGCGTGCACGGTTTTGCGCAGGAAGTTGCGGTGGGCGTGCAGAAACGCGGACTTGTGGTCCACGGCGGGGTTGCCGTCCTCCGCCCCCGCGAGGTCGAAACCGACGATGGGCAGGCCCGCCTCTTCGCGAAGGCGGACCGCCGCCCGGGCCAACTCGAGGGAGGCGGCGGCGAAAATGTCTTTTTCCCGGGCGTTGGACATCACCTCGAAAAGTTTGCCGTAGTAGGGGGACATGAAGGGGGCAAACCAGCGCAGGGCGCAGACGATGATGCCGAAATGAAAGGGAACGTCCTTGCCGTTCACGACCTCGGGACGGCGGTTGTGCGCGGTTTGCGCGGCCCGCAGGCCTCGGGTCACCGCTTCGAGGACCTCGCCCATGGGGAGTTGTTCGTTGAGATGAAGCTGTGGAGCGAAACGGACTTCCAGATAGCGGACGTTTTCCGCGAGGTTGTCTTCGGCGAGTTCCCGGGCCACGCGTTCCAGGGCTTCCGGGGTTTGCATCACCGCCACCGTGTACTGGAACCCGGCGAGATATTCGCGCAAATCCGCGTAGGCGGGTTTGAAGATCTTTTCCTTGAGTTCGGCTTCGGAATCCGCGGGTAGGTCCACGTTTTGGCTTTCCGCCAGCTCCATCAGCGTGCTCAACCGCAAAGAGCCGTCCAAGTGAACGTGCAGGTCGGTTTTGGGAAGGGCGTGAAGATATCCGGAGGGAATTTGGGTTTTCATGGGGGTATTCTATGCCTGAATGCTGAAAAAATCGCGCAAAAAATGATTTTGTGCGGTGGATTGGCCAAAAAAAACTTGGAACGGCAAGGGCATTCGGGGTAGAGTCCGCATAAATCAATTGGATTTTCAACTGCAACAACCCGAATCAAACAGGAGCCACCAATGAGCGAAGCCATCGAATCGACCTACAAAAACCAACAAGTATTCGCGCCCTCGGAAGCGTTCCGCGCCAAATCGCATGTGGGATCCACGGAGGCGTATCGGGAATTGTACCAACGTTCCGTGGACGATCCGGAGGCGTTCTGGGCGGAAATGGCCGATGCGCATGTGAGCTGGTTCAAAAAATGGGACCGGGTGATGTGGTCGGATTTCGCCTCCATTGGCAAAGTGGAGGGACCTTACGTGAAGTTCTTCGAAGGGGCCAAGCTGAACGTGAGTTACAACTGCGTGGATCGTCACGTGGAAGCGGGCAAGGGCGACAAGGTGGCCTTTCATTGGCATGGCGAAGCGGAAGGCGAGGAGCGGACCCTGACCTACGGGGATCTACAGGCGGAGGTGAGCCGCTTTGCCAATGTGCTGAAAAAGAACGGGGTGAAAAAAGGGACGGTGGTGACCATTTACATGCCCATGATTCCGGAAATGCCCATCGCCCTGCTGGCCTGTGCCCGCATCGGCGCCATTCATTCGGTGGTCTTTTCCGCGTTCAGCTCCGAGGCCTTGAAAAATCGGGTGCTGGACTGCCACAGCGAGGTCATCATTACCTCGGACGTGAGCATGCACGCCGGCAAAGTGTCGCAACTCAAGGAAAAAGTGGACCATGCCGCCGATGCCTGCGGGATGGTGCACAAGGTGATTGTGTATCGGCGCGGGGAGGGAACCTGTGCCATGAAAGCCCACCGGGACGTTTGGTGGCACGAAGAGGCCGCCGCCGTTTCCGCCGATTGTCCGCCCGAGGAAATGGACGCCGAGGATCCGTTGTTCATCCTCTATACCAGCGGCAGCACCGGCAAGCCCAAGGGCGTCCTGCACACCACCGCCGGATATTTGCTCTGGACCGCGCTCACCACCCGCCTGGTGTTCGACCTGCACGAGGACGATATCTTCTGGTGTACCGCCGACGTGGGCTGGATCACGGGACATAGCTACCTCACCTATGGCCCCACCGCCAACGGGGCCACGCAGGTGATGTTCGAGGGCGTGCCCACCTGGCCGGAACCCAACCGCTTCTGGCAGTTGGTCGAGAAGTACAAGGTGTCTATCTTTTATACCGCCCCCACCGCCATTCGGGCGCTCATGCGATTGGGCGAGGACTGGCCCAATGCCTGCGATCTCTCCTCCCTCCGCTTGCTGGGCACTGTGGGCGAACCCATCAACCCCGAAGCCTGGAAATGGTATCACCGGGTGATCGGCGGCGGAAATTGCCCGGTGGTGGACACCTGGTGGCAAACGGAAACCGGGGGCGTGATGCTGACCACCCTGCCCGGCGCCCACGACGCAAAACCCGCTTCCGCCGGGTTCCCCATGTTGGGAATTCAGCCCGCGATTCTGCGCACCGACGGATCCCCCGCGGATGACAACGAGGGCGGCAGTCTCTGCGTGACCCAACCTTGGCCGGGCATGCTTCGGGGCGTGTACGGCGATCCCTGGAACGAACGCATCGCGCACACGTATTTCCACAAATTCCCCGGCATATATTTCTCCGGGGACGGTTGCCGGCGGGATCAGGACGGCTATTACTGGCTTCTGGGGCGCATGGACGACGTCATCAACGTGTCCGCCCACCGCTTTGCCACCGCCGAATTCGAGAGCAGCCTGGTGGGCGACCACCGGGTGGCCGAAGCGGCGGTGGTCGGGTATCCCCACGAAACCAAAGGGCAGGGGGTCTACTGTTTCGTGACCCTCAAGGCGGGTTTGGAAGGGGATGACGCTCTGCGAAAAGAGCTGATTCACCGCGTGCGCGAGGACATCGGCCCCATCGCCAAGCCCGATAAAATCCATTTCACCCCGGCCCTGCCCAAAACCCGTTCCGGCAAAATCATGCGCCGCATTCTGCGCAAGATCGCCGAAGGGGATCTCGCCAATATCGGGGACACCAGCACCCTGGCGGACCCGACGGTGGTCGAGGC
>PXAS01000227.1 GCA_003565815.1 PVC group bacterium | reverse complement strand
CGCCGCCGCGGACAACAGCACGTCGTGGGGTCGATTTTTTCCCTCGTCGTATGCCGCGGAAAAATCGGCCAAGGCGGTCATGACAACCGCATGACCCGTGGAATAAACCGTTCCCGTCGAGGTGATCGCCGGGGCGATGGCGCCCGTGCCCGACCCCACGTCTCCTTCCACGTGGCCGGTTCCGGAAATGGCCCCGCCCGCCAAAGCACCGAAATTGGCGGACGTTCCCAGGTCGATGTCCAAGCGGCCAACCACCTGCATCAGGGCGACCGGCACGTTGGGGAACCCGCTGGTTTCCGCCGGATCCTGAATGCCGTCGCCGTTCGAGTCGAGCCAGATCCGTCCGCCCACGACGGAAGGTTCGACGGGCACGGAAACGGTCGTCGAGGCCAAGGCGATGGTGCCGGCGGCCGACCCCGTCAACGCCCGCCCGCTGATGGTGGTGTTCGCGCCGAATGAGATGTCGGCGCCTCCGAGCAGGGTTCCAGCCATGTGCGTGTCCGCCCCCAGGGAAACCGCCCCTTCCACGATCCAAAACACGTTTGCACTTTGGGCGTCATTCGCCAAAATCACATTCCCCACCGCCGCGGTCGCGCCCAATGCCCCTGTGATTTGTATGATGAAGACCGCGTCGGGGTCGCCTTCGGCATCCAGGGTCACCGGGGAGGCAATCGTGGCGGCGGCACCGATTTTGTAGACGCCGGGCGTCAAGGTTTGACCGCCCATCTCATACGCCGCCGCGGACAACAGCACGTCGTGGGGTCGATTTTTCCCCTCGTCGTATGCCGCGGAAAAATCGGCCAAGGCGGTCATGACAACCGCATGACCCGTGGGATAAACCGTTCCCGTCGAGGTGATCGCCGGGGCGATGGCGCCCGTCCCCGACCCCACGTCTCCTTCCACGTGGCCGGTTCCGGAAATGGCCGCGCCCGCCAAAGCGCCGAAATTGGCGGACGTTCCGAGGTCGACGGGCGCCGGGCTCTCCGCCAACAGCGTTCCGCCAGGGAACGCCACGGTCATGGCCAGGACAAGGCAACTGAGTACGCGTTGCCCTTTCGCAAAAAATCGAGATCCGTATTGGGGGATCGAAGGGGCATCTCTGTATGTGGGCGCGGTCATCGAATATGCGTTCATGGCGTGTTTCCTTCCCGATTCTTGGGATGAAGTTCAATTTCATAGAATGAAAGGAAGTATACTTGCCCATGCGTCGCTTCGCCATGGGGTATAACCCGCCGGCCAGAACCTCAGACCTCAATTTCAAAACCCAAATCGGTGGCTGAAAATACCTTGTTGTTGCTATATATTTTGTTGTCCGTCCCGCGCGCAAGTGACATCCGTTGCTCCAAATCTTCCCATGCCTCAAAAAATTCGTGAAAATCGTCGCATAATTCTTCACAAGGGGCGAGGAAGAGCATAAGATGAACAGCAAAGGAGCCCCTATGACCCCCAAAAAAGAAAATGTGCAATTTTTGAGAGAACACCCCGTGTTCCAGCGTTTGAGTGAAGTGTATCTGGAAGAACTTTCCGAGCACATGGAGCTATTGACCCTGCTCACCAATGAAACGCTTTTTCAGGAAGGGGAGCCCGCCGACAGTTTCTTCATCGTCATGGAAGGTACGGTTGATTTGTACGCGCATCTGGAAGGCGACGACGAACAATGGATTCAATTGATCGATGTTGGCGAAGTCATCGGCTGGTCCTGGTTGGTCCCCCCCTATCGCTGGGCCTTCAGCGCCCGTAGCCGGGACGGTGCCATTCTCATGCGTTTCGAGGCGGAGGCGATCCGCAATTTGTGTGACCGGGATCCGGCCTTCGGGTATGGCACCATGAAACAAATCTGCTCCCTGATGCTGGAGCGTCTGCACACCGTTCGTGCCCAAATGGGCCAACGGGTGCGTGACCTCGAACAAAAGAAATGACGGACCCTCTCTCTCCCGAGGGCATACGGGAAGTCTGCACCGCCCGGCAAGGTTACGTGCATTCCGTGGAAACGGGCGGCACCGTGGACGGTCCCGGGATCCGCTTTGTGCTCTTTCTCAATGGATGCCCCCTGAGGTGCAAATATTGCCACAATCCCGACACCTGGCAACTCAAACGCGGCACCCTCCGCCACGCGCGGGATCTTTTGGAGGAAATCTCGGGATACAAGGACTTTCTCATCCGCGCCAAGGGCGGCGTGACCATCAGCGGTGGCGAGCCCCTCATGCAACCCGCGTTTTTGGAAACCCTGTTCAAGGGGTGCAAGGAAATGGGCCTGCATACCGCCCTGGATACCAGCGGACACTTGCACCACCTCTCCCCCGATTCTCTTTTCGATCAGGTGGACCTGGTGCTCCTCGACATCAAAGCCGGGAATGACGCCACCCACCGAAAGGTCACCGGCAAACCCCTGCAACCCACCCTCGACTTCGCCGCGCGCATGGTTCGCCGCGAAAAACCCATGTGGATTCGCTTTGTTTTGGTGCCGGGTCTGACGGATGCCGAAGACCATCTCCGCGAAGTCGCGGGCATCATTGCCGGCATCCCCAATGTCCAACGGGTGGAAATCCTCCCGTTCCACCAATTGGCCGGCTACAAATACGAACAGCTCAAACTGAAATACGAACTGAAGGACACCCCCCAGGCAGGTGCCATGGACGTGGTCATGGCCTGGCGGATCTTCAGCGAAGAAGGCGTCTACAGCGCCAATCCCTGAGGATCCTCAATCCAACGTCGGACGGCCTCGCGTCTTTTTCACATCTCCCCGCCTGCGTTTGCCCTCCAAGCGCTTCGCTTTCTGGGCCGGACTGGGTTTGCGGCGCCGATACCGGGCCAGCGCCCGCTTGGCGTCCCGTTCGCGCCGCTTTTCCTTGCGCTCGTTTTCCACCAGTTCGCAAAGTCGCTCCCGGGCCCGCACGCGGTTCAAATGCTGCGAACGCTCTTCCCCGGTTTTCACCATGCGGCCCGAAGGCACATGCAGCAACTGCACCGCATTGGCGGTGCGGTTCACTTTTTGCCCCCCTTTGCCGGAGCCCAGCACAAAACTCTCCTCCAGATCCGCTTCGTGCAGACCCAGGGATTCCATGCGCTTCATCAAGAGGTCCCAATTGGATTCCGGTGCTTGCATTCCTCTATTCGTCACTTATGTACGGGTAAATTGCAACCCCAACTTCAAAATAGTTGCCCATGACCGAAGATTATCCCCCTGTTTTTTATGCCGCCGCCGCCGGAGACCTCGAACGTCTCCGGGAGGAAGGCCCCCATGCCGCCCCCGCCGAACTCAACCAGGCCCTTGCCGAAGCCGCCTCCCTGAGCCACTTTGAGGCCGCCGACCTCCTGTTGGAATTCGGTGCCGACCCCAAAGGGCTTTACGACGAAAATTACGGAACCGTCCTTTTCCCCTCCTGCGAACGGCTCAACCCCGAAGCCATCGAATTCCTCCTGAAACTCGGCGCCGACGCCACCACCGTCGTCACCCGCTTCGACGGTCCCCGCGACGCGCTCACCCATTTGCTCCACAGCCCCCACCGCTCCCCCCTGAAAGCCCGTTGCATCTCCATCCTGCTCCGCGCCCAGGCCGTGGATCCGGACGACGCCGTCATGGCCATCCACCGCGAATCCCTGCCCCGCCTCCAAAGCGCATTGGACAAAGATCCCGAAGCCCTGACCCGTCCCCTGGATGCCGATTACGGTCTCTATCCCCTCCGAAACGCCACCCTGCTGCACTTGGCCGTGGAATACAACCTCCCCCGCCTCGCCGAGGAATTGATGGACCGCGGCCTCGACCCCAACACCCCCGCGGGAGAAATACCCGGCACCGTCGACACGGAACCCGTCTGGCCCACGAATTTGATCCCCCTGGGCAAACAGCCGCCACTTTTTCACGCCCGCGGATACGCCAAGAACATGCTCTCCTTCCTGCTGGAGCGGGGCGCGAACCCCAAACAAACCGGGGATTTTCTCAAAGACGGAAAAATCATCCAACTCACCGCCCGGGAATTTTTTCAAGCCATCGACGACATCGAATGCAATCTGTTGGAGGAGTTGCT
>PXAS01000377.1 GCA_003565815.1 PVC group bacterium | reverse complement strand
GGGTCGATTCCGTGATTTTTGCAGTTTTGCACGAGGGTGTAGATGATGGCACTGCGCTGGCCCGCCTTGGGGTGTCCGACAAAGAGCCAGTTCTTCATCCCCAGTTTCGTCGGACGGATCGCTTGCTCGGCACAGTTGTTGTCGATCCGGGCCAGCGGATCGTCGAGATAGCACATCAGCGGTTGCCACTGACCCAGGGCATACTTGATTGCTTCCACGGTCTTTCGCGCACGGTTCGTTTCCGTCAAGACTTCCAAGTCATGCTGCAAGCGCTCGTGCATCGCCTCCATTAGAGGACGGCTGTGCTGCCTGCGATACTCCACCGGATCGGCGGCCTCGGCACAGAGCTGTCTCTCGTTTGCGTAAAGTGCTTTTATCTGCATCAGATACCAGGCCGATTCGTTTTCACCGTGCAGATCAAAAGCTTCATAAAACTTGCGACGCACGTGGGCCATACAGCCGACCAGGGTGAAGCCTTCCTTTGCAGCAAGGGTCTGATAGACCTTATAGCCGTCGCATTGCAACCGTCCCCGGAAGCCGGACAGCATCGACGCGGCGGCCTCTTGGCCCCGGCTCATCTGCCAGTCGTAGAAGACGTCCTTGTCCGAGACATAGACCCACAGGTAACCCTTGCGGCTGCGGTTTTTCACATCCGGATCGTTGCAGGTAATCGGTGTTTCGTCGGCATGGAGGAAGTTTTCTCTGAGCAAATCGCTCTTGATCGAGTAGTAGATCAAAGACAGCCAATCCTCCGCCACAGCCCGGACCCAGTCCGCCAGGGTCTGGCGGCTTAGCTGCACCCCGTAACGCTGCTTGAAGATCCCGCTCATGCGGTAAAGCGGCAAGTGATCCACATACTTGGACAAAAGCACATGCACGAGCAATCTCACCGCAGGCAACCCGCCCGGCAAAACCCTCGGTGGCAGGGAAGCACAAACCGGAGGCTCTTCCCGCTTATCCACGCGCACATAGCGCGGGCGCACCAGACGCTTTTTGATAAACTTCATCGGCAAGATGTCCAAAAGCTCGGTCACCTCTTCGCCGATCCGGCGAAAAGCTTCCGGATTTGCCAACACCTCTGCCGGCTCCAGAGTCTCGGTCACTTCCTCGACTTGTTCGGGGAAGACGAAACGGGCGCGCCGGGGACGCGGTTGTGGTTCGCTCTTCGCCTTTTGCTCCTGCTCGCGCAACTTGCCTGCCTGCTGTTGCGCCTCCAGCACAACCAGAGCCTCTTCGGCACCGCTCAGTTGCAGTTGCAACTGAGCGGTGTCCACCACTTCGCCCTTACGATTGCCGAAGAGCTTGTATTGGAGCGAGGCGATGATCTGGCGAAGCCGCTCGATCTCTCCCTGCGCCGAGTTGGCCTTTTGCTGAAGCTGCCTGCGCTCGTGTTGCCAAGCGTCGCGCTCTTCTTGCCAAGCTTGGCGCTCGGCTAAAAGGTCTTCGACTGTGGGAGTTGCAGGCATTTATTTATCTCTAATCATAAATACGTTCATTGCAAGCAGAAAAATCACTTGGACGACGTTTTATTTTATCTCCGCGGCAAATCGTATCCGCATCGCTCACCGTGATAACCGAAGAACCGGCAGCACGCTCGAGCCAATGAAAGTAGCCCTGCTTTAATCGGCGCGACGCCATCCAGATACCCGTCCGGTCCGTGCGGACACATTTGATCAGCCGCCGCGTGCGGTTGCTGAATAAATACCAGGTTCCCGGCTCAGGCTCGGCAACCAGACCGATCAAGCCCTCGGCACCTTTGCGCAAGTCAACCACGCCATGACAGAGAATTACTTTATTACCTTCGAATAGCATCCCGGCATCCTACCACTACGGCGGATTGCTGGATAGAGGGTGCTCTGTCGGACGCTTACGAAATTCGCGCGTATTAGAACTCCTTTTTGAGGATGATGCCTCAGTTGGAATCTTTATTTATAAAAAAGATTTTAAAAAAGCTTTAAGAAATAGGGTATATCTGATTAGTAAATGAGGTGTAAAACGAGAAGCTTCAGTCAGTATATCCAACAGCAAGTAATAATAAGTAATAATGAACCTAAAGCAGCAGGGCCGAATAGCACTATTTTTAAGCAAATGTTATTCAGGAATTTAAGAAATTTAACAAACTCAACGACCGTTTTAAAGTGAAAATCAGACTCCCATTTAAATCTTTCCTCATTGCTGTAGTGTGTTGTATTACTGCGGGTTATGGATTTGCCAGTCAATCAGACGGCCCTCTTCGTATTGAAGTAACAACCGCATATAATTTTATTGTTGGTAGTAATGTGGAGGCCCAACCGGAGCGCGCCCCGCGCGCAGCCTTCATTTCTGCGAGGATTTGGAATGACGGGACCACTGATTTGACCGATGTTGTGGCGAGGATCGGTGATTTTGCCGAAGGCACGGCCGGAATTTACCCGAGCCGCATTCATACAGAAAACCTGAACATCCAGGGACCCTTGCCCGGTGGGGCGTTTGCGCTCACCCACGTTGGAGGAACGATGGGCCTGGCAGACGCCACCCGCACCTTCCCAAGTATTCCCGCCGGTGAGTATATCCCGGTTTATTGGTTGGTGACCTATCCGGATTTGGACGTAAACGACAAGTCGGTGACCGGAAACATTAAGCCAAACGACGATCTTTATCTCTTTTACGATATCTGGGTTCAGGCTGAGGAAGGGTCGACGGTCCGCAATGCCGACATCCGTCGCCGTGCGACCATGCGCAGTTGTATTGCGGCGATGGCAAATAAGATTTTCCCGAACACCGCAAACAAAGTTCCACAGGAGTACCAAAATCTTCTCCAGAAGTTTGCGCCGGAGTGGAGCAACATTCAAAACGATGGCACTGCCGGGACGAGCGTGGTTACCGAAGGTATCTGGTATGATCTCGGTAATGTGAACAAGGGCTTCGACAATACCGGCGACCTTGTTCCCGACCAAAACGCATGGCTCCAGCCGGTCGGTAACCCCAAGCTCTTCGACCCCTCGGCCTTCCGTCTGGCCCGCACCTATGCCCTGATCATCGTTAAGCTCAAGGGTGGCGGAGAAAAGGTAATCACTGCCCGCGACCAGCTCTACTTTAGCAATCTGCCGGACAACACGGGGGTTGTGGGTCTCGTGCGCTACGACTTCCTACCGCTCAAATCCAACGCGACCAGCACGATGACGCCCTACCAGATGGCGGCTTCGGGCTTCGATAATGAAAAATACAACGGCGACTACGGTGCTTCGGTTGGCACGCTGACCTCTCCGGACACACCGGTTTCGCTGGATAAGACCGTCGACCGGGGCAGTGCGGTTGCCGGGGATACGCTCAATTACACGATTGATTTTACCAACGACGGCGTTGAGGGCATTGGTAATCCGGCGCTTGGTATCCCTCTGGTCGTGCAGGAGGCCATTCCCGCAAACACCACCTATCTCGGCGGCTCTGCTGCGGCTGGAAATATCCTGCCTGCAGGGGTGAACGCTTACAATATTTTCTACTCCACCGACGGCGGGGTGAGTTGGTCGGCGACCGAACCGGCGAATGCTGCGGATGTAACCAACATCCAGTGGTGGCTGACGGAGAAATTCGCGGCCGCCGCATCCGGCACGGTGACCTTTTCGGTGGAAATCGACGACCCACTCAGCGACGTCGCGCTTATTCGCAACACCGCCGGGCTCTCCTTTGGCAACACCACCCCATTCCTTGAGGACGATGCGATCACCCTGATCACCGGGACACTGGTAATCAGCGGCACCGTTTTCGAAGATACCGGTGTCGGAACCGGAGGTGTTTACGGCGACGGCATTATCAATGGCACTGAGCCGGGGATCGAGAACGTCTCGGTTTCTCTCTACTTCGATGCCAACGGCAGCGGCACCCTCGATGCAGACGACGTTTTGGTCGCCACTGTCGACTCCGGCGCAAATGGCACCTACAGCTTTGGCAGCCTTCCCGCTGGTGATTATCTCGTCGTCGTAGACGCCAATGACTCGGATATCCCGACCGGATATACCGCGACTAACGCAACAACCCGATCGGTGACGATTACGTCGGCGAACTCG
>PXAS01000167.1 GCA_003565815.1 PVC group bacterium | reverse complement strand
TCCACCGTTTCCGGCGGGGATGTCATGGACCTCAGCGCCCTTTTCCACAACGTCCGCAATCTCAACCAACAACTGGAAACCCTGCTCAAGGAAAATCCCGGGGATCCGATGGCCGCGCGGCGGTACTACGGGATTCACGTGGCCATGATCCGCACCCTGAAACGCGCCCATGAAACGGTCATTCAAAACATCGACGAGCGGTATTTGGTGCGCATCGATGCCCTGGAGGCCCGGAACAACCGCTTGCGGGAAGAAACCGAAACCATGCTGAAACTCACGCCGGCGCCGGAACGACGCCTGTTGGAAGCCAGTTATCGCACCCAACTGGTCACGGATGAAGCCTTGCAAGTCTATCGCCAACACTTGCACGGTGTCCGCGACCAGATCTACGAAGTCAGCAAAACCTTGGATCAACGCTTGCGCATTTCGCAAAACGCCTACGATACCATTCGCGTCTCCACCACGCTGATCACCGAAATGCAGGCCGCCGTCAACGACATGAACGCCCTGCGCGACATGCACCTGCCGGATCTCATGCCCATCGATGACGAAGCCGTGCGGCGCAAATTCGAGGAAATCACCGAATCCCTGCTTGCCGACTGACCCGCAGGTGTTCAAAACGCCCCCTTCGCCCCAGCCGGTGCGGAGACCGGCGCTCCCGTCCCTATTCGCCCCTTTTCGGTTCGAGGTCCGACGTTCGATGTTCGGATTTCCCCTTTCTCCCCGTTTCCTACTTTCCACCTCTCAGCTTCATATCCGTTGTCCGGCAAAGCCATCCGTTGGTCTCCAACCTCTTTTCCCATCCGTTGCGGTGGAGCATGTTATTCCGTCGGAATTTCAGGTGGAGATGAAAATGCCGGGGCAGAAAAGCGGGGATTTGCGTTGGAGCTGTCTCCCAAGGATGCCAACACCTGAATATTTTCCGGCAGCAAATCAACCGAAGCGCCCGAGGCCAGCAATTTTTCCGTCTCCATCACTTCCAGCACGGATGCGAGGACTTCTTCATCCTTTTTGGCAATGTCGTTGAGGGTCTTTCCGACAATCCGGGGCCGCGCGGCGGCGGCTTCGGCCATTTTTTGGGAGACTTTTTTGGCGGTTTGGCTCTTGATGAGACCCACGCGGTTGTCCCCGTCCTGCTTCATGGCGCTGGTCACTTGCACCAGACGCTTCCCCACCTTGTCGGTAATGTTGTCCACCATTTGTTTGTCGGTAAAGGCCACCTTGCGGATATACACCGATCCGAGCTTGTATCCCCATTTTTCAGACAGCGGGGAAACGCTTTCGCGCACGGTGCGGCTGAGACTGTGACGGTCCTCCAACATCTTGTCCATGTCGAGGTTGCTCAACACGGAAATCGCGGAGCTGGCCACATTGGCTTCCAGGGACCCTTCGGGGTTGCTGTTGACGAACAGATAGGCTTCGGGATCGTTGACCCGTTTTTCGTACCAAATCCCCACCCCCATGGGCGTGCCTTCCTCGGAATTCACCATCTGGCCCCGCAAATAGTGCTGGCGCAAGGCCGTGTCAACCTTGTACATTTTTCCGAAAAACGGAATCAACAGCGCCTTGGGACCAAAACGGGTGAAGGGAACCTGCAAGCCCGCTTCGTCCAATGTACCGATCACTTTCCCGAACAGGGTAAACACCTGGGCCTCGGATTCATGCACGATGGCATACAAGCCGAAGACCCGCGCGAACCAAAGGAAAGCCGGAATCAAAACCAAACCCAAAATCAGAGAAACGACAAACATGATTTCAATCCTTTCAAAGTGTGTTGGCGTCGGCGCCGGGCCTGCTCGCGTCCGCAGGCAGGGTTTGAACGATGCGACGGGTGCGTTCCAGAAGCGGCAAGCGCATGTTGCGCACATACGCGCGCAAGGCCTTGGACCCGCCCTCCCCTTTCACCTGAACCAGGGTGGCCGCCAATTCGCTGAGCGGCGCCACTTCGGCTTCGGCATTGTTGGTGGCAATGTCCACGGCCCGATTGCTCATGGTGATTTGCTGTTCGGCGTCCGCCCGCGCGGTGCTGATGTCGGCCGCCACCTGGTTGCGGGTGCTGTTGATTGCCGACAGGGCCCGGTCCACTTCCGGGGGCGGGTCGATCTCCGTGATCAGGGCCGCATCCATTTCTATGCCATAACGCATCACCGTGTCTTTGCATTGCTCCTCCATGAATTGATTGAGGACGGGCAGGTTTTTCCGCAGATCGTTGATCGATACCCCTTCGGTCAACTCCACCGCGGTTGCGTTTTCCTGGCTGGATTTTTCCATCCCGTCCTCCACGTCCGCGGCCAGCAACTCCGCCCCCCTGGGATCCACGAAATTGGCAATCCGTTCCCGTAAAACCGAAACAAAATATCCCATCACATGTTCCAGTGGACTGCTCACCCCGAACAGGTAGGGATAAAGATTTCGTTCACAAACCCGATAGCGCAACTGTCCGTTGACGCCCGTGGTCAAATTGTCTTTGGTCACCGCTTCGATGGTATCCTGCGGTTTGGTGGGATCCCAGGTCAGACTCACCGCCTGGGTGGTGACGTCCACTTTGTGGACTTTTTGCCAGGGCCACTTGAAGTAGGGTCCGCCGGGCTTGATCACCTCCACGGCCGGATACCGGTACAGGGCGTTCTCCGGACTCTTTTCGGTGGCATCCGCACTGGCATTCACCCCGGTGGTTTCCCCTTTCAAACGCTTGGCCCGTCCAAAACTTGTCAAAACCGCGCGCTCGGTGGGCTTGACCGTATACAATCCCGACAGCAAACATCGGTAAATGGAATAAAGGGCCATTCCCACAATCAAACCAAAAATACTCATCGTTTCTTCCTCTCTTTATCCTGTTGTTCGTTTCCACACGCTGCCAACCTCACGCCTCAGTCCACCAAATCGATCATATTTCGAATCGCCGAATCCTGGTGCCGTTCAAAATGCTCCTTTTCCATTTCAATGGTGCGGCGGCGCATCAAACGGCTTTGCGGACGACGACGCACCGCAAACAGATCCTCGTAACCTTTCTTGAAGGTTTCGCCCTTCAGGCTCAACGCCCCCAGCTTCATGGCCCGGTCCTCCACGTTTTCGTCCTGGGTCACCATCACCACATGGCGGTCTTTTTTCGTCAACACCTTCACACATTCCAGCAAAGTGGGGGCGCGTTGGGGCGGGGTGGGCGAAAAAAACACCCGCAATCCCATGAAATCCCCCCCGTGCGACACCTGTTTGAGTTCATCCCCGTTGAAAAGCACCCAGATTTCCCAGCCCTCCAAACGTTGGATTTTCACCAGCAATTGCAGGATTTCCAACTGCACCCGGGGAGACATCACCTCTTCCTGCCCCCGATTGGGATCCAGGGCCTTCGCATCCAATACCATCGTGAACTCGTCCCCGGATGCCAGGGATGTTCCATTCAGTAAATGTTCAAAACTCATGATTGCTTCCTCTTCCAAAATACTTGTATGCTTGAATGACTGCACCATACCCATTCTTGACTTGTTTTCGCAAGCGTTTACTTGAGGAATCTTCGTTTCCCGTATTTTTTCACATCAACCCCATCCTTGACCCATGGCCCAAACCAACACCTATCCCATTCGTTGCCCCAAATGCGGCAGCCAACAAGACGAACTCCTCTACGACAGCATCGATGTCGGGCAAGAACCCGACTTGCGCCGTCAATTGCTCGAAAACAAGCTCAACGCCGTGACCTGCACCGAATGCGGTCGCCCCTTCCGCATCGACAAAAACCTCCTCTACCACGATTCCCGCGCCGGATGGATGATCTACATGAATCCCACCACCCTGGAAAATTACGATGAGGCCGAAAGCGAATTCCGGCAGGTCCTCGACGACCTCCGCTCCGTCATGCCCTCCGATCAAAAAATGCCCGAAGTGGACCTGGTCCTCTCCCGCATCGAATTGGTGGAACGCATCTTCGTCCGCGAAGCCGGACTCCACCCCAAGGTCATCGAATACGTCAAATACCTCATCTACACCCAAAACCTCGACCAATTCCTCCCCGAAGACAAGGCCCTCTTGCTCAATGGACAGGAATGCAACGAGGAGCAGCTCT
>PXAS01000038.1 GCA_003565815.1 PVC group bacterium | reverse complement strand
TGTGCGTCAGGGCGTTAGGGCGTCAGCGCATGCCTCTGGCCATGCGGCGGGCCGCCTTTCCGCCCATGCCCCCCTTGAAAGCCTTGAGCTTCTTGGTCATCTTCTGCGTTTGTTTGAACTGTTTGAGCAGATCATTGACGTCTTTCACCCGGGTGCCGCTGCCGCTGGCGATGCGTTGACGGCGTTTGGAGTTGATGAGTTGGGGACGGCGCCGCTCCTTCGGGGTCATGCTCAGGATAATCGCCTCGAAGCGTTTGCTTTGGGTCTGGCCCTGTTCGGCGGCCTTGGCTTTCTGCTCGGCGCTGACATTGGGCATGCCGGGCATCATGTCCATGATTTGGGTCATGGAGCCCAGTTTTTTCATTTGCTGGAGTTGCTTCAGAAAATCCTCGAGATCCATTTTGCCGCTGAACATGCGTTTTTCCAGACGCGCCATTTCATCCTCGTCCACCAAATCCTGGGCTTTTTCCACCAAACTGACCACATCCCCCATGCCCAAAATGCGATTGGCCATGCGGTCGGGGTGGAAGGGTTGCAGGTCTTCCTGTTTTTCCCCGGTGCCGATCATGAGGATCGGACATCCGGTGACCGAACGCACCGAAAGCGCGGCCCCGCCGCGGGCGTCACCGTCCAGTTTGGTGAGAATCAGGCCCGTGAGTCCGCAGCGTTCGTTGAAGGTCTCGGCCACGCTCACGGATTCCTGGCCCATGGCCGCGTCGATCACCAACACCTTGTTTTTCGCCCCGGTCATCGACGTGAGATCGGACACCTCGCGCACCAGCTCGTCGTCAATCTGCAAACGCCCCCCGGTATCGTAAATCACCACGTCATATCCGTGCAACACGGCATGGTTCTTGGCCCGCACGCCCAAGGCCTGCACGGTTTCACCCGGATTCGGACCCAGCATGTCCACGCCCGCCTGATCCGCCAGCACCCGCAACTGCTCCACCGCCGCCGGACGCCGGATATCGCAGCCCACCGCCAGGACCTTTTTGCCCTCCTCCTTGAAACGGCGGGACAATTTACCCGTGGTCGTGGTTTTGCCCACACCGTGCAAACCCAGCATCACAATGGCCATCGGATGCGTGGAACGGTTGAAATCCACTTTTTTCTCGCCCAGCAAGGCCTCCATCTCGTCATGAACGCGCTTGATGAACTGTTGTCCGGGCGAAACGCTGTTGAGCACGTCCTCGCCCATCACTTGTTCGCGCACCTTGGCCACGAAATCCTTGACCACCTGGAAATGCACGTCGGCCTCCAGCAGGGCCATGCGCACTTCGCGGAGGGCGTCCTTCACGTTCTCCTCGGACAGTTTGCCCTGTCCGCGGAGGTTCTTAAACGTTTTTTGCAGGGATTGGGTTAATTGATCAAACATGGGGTCTTTCCAAAATCCAAAATCGGGGTCTTCCGGCCAAGTCGGACCGGTTTTCGAGTCGCCAGCCGAAACGTTCGGCGGCGAGCTCATATACATGCCCTTGTGATTCGCCGGTTTCAAGCACGATCTTTCCTTGGTTTTTCAGGACCCGCCGGGCTTCGTCCAGCAAACGCACCACCAAATCGGTGCCGTCCGCCCCCGAAAACAAGGCCAAGGCGGGCTCGAAATCGCGAACCTCGCGGGGGAGATCTTCCCGCTCGGTCTCGCCAATATAGGGCAGATTGGCTACAAGTACATCCAAAGAACGATCCGCCTCCGCCCCCAGCAGGTCCCCGGAATGAAAACCCACCTCCACCCCCAACCGAAGCGCATTTTCCCGGGCCACCGCCAAAGCCGCCTCCGAAACATCCACCCCCGACACCACACACTTCGGACAGGCCCGTTTCAGGGCAATGGCGATACAGCCGCTGCCCGTACCCACATCCAGCACCTTTTTGCCCGCCGAAACCGCCACCTCCAAAGCCAACTGCACCAACTGTTCGGTTTCCGGACGCGGGATCAGCACCTCCGGGGTCACATATACTTCAAAATCCCAAAAAGGCGCCTTTCCGCACACATATTGCACCGGCTCGCCCCCTTGCAAACGCGCCGTCGCCGCTTCGAACGCCGTCCGTTCCGCGGGGGAGGGGACGGAATCCCAAGGCAACATCGTCAATGAAACGTCCAAAAAATCCGAAAGCCACCAGCGGAGTTTTTCCGCGGGCACATCGGGATGTCGGTCAAAAAGGGCTTTCCAGGACAGCATGGCCGCATCATAGCCCAAGTCCGCCCGGGCGCAAGGCCGGGAGTTGGTAAAGAAGTGGAGTGGGGAGAAGTGGAGGGGGAAGAGGTTGACAGATGTCCCGCAATGATTCATTGGGAAGGCGCCATGCTGAACTTACACGAAACCCTTTGGCAGCTGCGGAACGAGGATCTCTCGATGCGGCTGAAAATGCTCGACTTGAAACCGGAAAAACCCACCAAGGCGCCATTGATCGATGCCTTGAAAGCCGCCTATGCCGGGGACGGCCTGCGGCGGATATGGAATTCCCTGTCGGAAGTGGAGCAAGCCGCGATCGCCGAAGCCGCTTACGACCCGTTCCATGTATTCGAACCCGCGAAAGTGCGGGCGAAATACGGCGGCGATGCCGCCTTGTACGTTTCGCGGGAGTCAGGACGGCCCCGCAGCCCTTTTGGCGGCCACGAAACCTGTCCGACCCGCCTCCATCTGTTGCTGTTCAGCGCCAAAGACATCTCCGGTTATTCTATCCCCGACGATCTGGCCGAGCGCCTTCGTCAATTCGTCCCGGAACCGGACCTGGCGACACCCGATGCCACCGAGGAGCCGCCCAAAGAAGAAGGCATGGAAATCCGCGTCACCCCCCAAGAATCGGTTTTGGAGGTCATGGCCCTGTTGCGGCTCGCCGAGAGCGGCGAGTTTCGCGTCAGTGACAAAACCGCCATGCCCTCCGCCGCCGGGGGTCGGAAAATCCTGCCCTGCCTGCCGATGGGGGATTTTTATCCGCCCGAGGTCGCCTTTCGTTCCGGCAAGAAATCCTGGGCGCAGGAAATCGGCGCGATCAAACCCGTCGCATGGGCCCGCCTGTTGCACAACGCCGGGTATGTCGATGTCAGGAGCCCCAAGTCGAAATTGACCCGGAAGGGAATCAAAGCCCTGTCCGTCCCCCCGCATGAAACGATACGGGATCTCTGGGTGAAATGGGTGGAGAAAAGTCCCCACGACGAATTCAACCGCGTCGAGGCGATCAAAGGCCAGCGGGGGAAAGGAAATCCGATGTCGGACAAAATGGATCGTCGCCTCGCCGTCATCGACGCCCTGTGGGATTGTCCGGTCGGCAAGTGGGTCGACACGGACAACTTTTCGCATTTCATGATTGCCGCCGATCACAACTTCGAAGTCGCGCGCGTTCCCTCCCGACTGTATTTCGGGGACCCGCACTATGGGAATCTCGGATATGCCGGCTTTGGGGAATGGAACATTCTGCAGTATCGCTATATCCTCTGTTTCCTTTTTGAATATGCCGCCACCCTGGGACTGGTCGACGTCGCCTATGTGCATCCCAAAGACGCCATCGACGATCTGGGCGACATCTGGGGCGCCGACGAGTTGGAATGGCTGTCCCGCTACGACGGGTTGCGGGCATTCCGCCTCACCGAACTCGGCGCCTATTGCCTCGGCATCACCGACGATTTCGTCCCCGTGCAGCCCGAATCCACCCTCCAGCTTGAAGTCGGCACCCGTCTGGTCATTCGCCGCAAAGCGGGCATCCTGAACGCGGCCGACTGCCTCCTCCTGGAGAGCTGGGCGGACCCCGTCGACACCGACACCTGGCGGCTGAACCCCGCCTTGGCCCGCCAGGCCATTGAGCGCGGCCAGAAAGCGGAAGAATTCGCGGAATTTCTACGCACCCGCGACCCCCAACCCCTGCCGCAAACCGTGGAAGGGTTCCTCGAAAAAGCCGAACGCGACGGGCGCGCGGTGCGAACGTGCGGAGAAGCCATGCTCTTTGAATGTCGGGACGCCGAAACCGCAAACCTGATCTGTTCCCACAAAGACCTGAAGAACATCTGCCACCCCAGCGGCAGCACCCACATCACCGTCTTGGCCCCCCACGCGGAAAAATTC